>JAUPVD010000011.1 GCA_030917225.1 Pseudomonadota bacterium | reverse complement strand
TAATGCCGAGCGAATAGGCGACCAGCGAACCGGCACCGGAACCCCGGCCCGGCCCGACCGGTACGCCATTCTTCTTGCCCCAGTTGATGAAGTCGGCAACGATCAGGAAGTAGCCAGGGAAACCCATCTGCACGATGGTGTCGGTCTCGATCTTCAGCCGGGCTTCGTAGGTGGGGCGTTCCTTCTCGCGCACTTGCGGATCGGGGAACAACTGCGCCAGACGAATCTCCAGCCCCTTCGCTGCCTCGTTGCAAAGATGGTCGTCAAGCGTCACCCCTTCGGGGGTCGGGAACTGCGGCAGGTAGTTCTTGCCGAGGGTGATTTCCAGGTTGCAACGGCACGCAATCTCGACCGAGTTTTCCAGCGCTTCCGGCAGATCGGCGAACAGCGCTGCCATGTCTTCGCCGGATTTGAAATATTGCTCCTCGGTGAAGAATTTCGGCCGGCGCGAATCACCGAGCACATAGCCTTCGGCGATGCAGACGCGGGCCTCGTGCGCCTTGAAATCGTCGCGATCGAGGAACTGGATCGGGTGCGTCGCCACCAACGGCAGATTCATTTCCGACGCCAAATCCACCGTCGCTGCCACCAGCGCTTCCTGCTGCGCATGGCCGGCACGCTGCACTTCCAGGTAGAAGGCATTGGGGAACATGGCCGCCCATTCGCGGGCGCGGCACTCCGCCAGCAAGCGGTTGCCTGACAGCAGTGCATCGCCAATATCGCCCAGCGCAGCGCCGGAGAGCGCAATCAGCCCATCGGAGCCGACTTCCTCCAGCATCCGGCGAGACACTTCGGCACGGCCCCGGGTACGGGGCGCCAGCTGGGCGCGCGAAAGGATCTCGCAAAGCTGCAGGTAGCCCTGATGGTTACGGCAGAGCAGAAGGAGGCGTGACGGGCGGTCCGGGTCGGTTTCGTGCGTCATCCACACGTCGGCGCCGAGCACCGGCTTGACACCCTTGCCACGCGCCGCGCTGTAGAACTTGACCAGCCCGAAGAAATTGCCGAGGTCGGTCAGGGCCAATGCCGGCATGCCGCTGCCAGCGGCCCGCGCCACCGCATCGTCGATGCGAACGATGCCATCGGTAACGGAATACTCGCTGTGCAGGCGAAGGTGAACGAAGCGTGGGTCGGGCATGGACATAGACCCGGAATTTTACTCCTTCGCACAAGCTCTCCGGCGATGAACTTTCGCCCCCTTGAGGCAGCGCGCATTGGCGGCATCTCCGCCAACCGGGTTGCCCCCATTGCAGGCTGAATTGACCCGGAGTACTCTGCCATTCGTAATAGAGAGGCGGGAAAAACCGCCCACCCCACATTGCTGGAGGAGACCATGGCTCGCTACGAAATGCGCAAGTTCGTTGCGCCGGAATTCATTTTCGGTATCGGCGCACGCCATCGTGTCGGCTTCTACGCGCAGAACATGCAGGCGCGTCGTGTCCTGATTGTCACCGATGCAGGCGTCACTGCCGCCGGCTGGCTGGCCGAACTGATCGACAACCTCGAAGAATCCGGCATTCCCTCAGTCGTCTTCGACGCAGTAACACCGAATCCGAAAGACAATGAAGTGATGGCCGGGGTCGCGCGGTATCGCGACGAAGGCTGCGATGTCATCATCGCGCTTGGCGGTGGCAGCGTCATCGATTGCGCCAAGGGCATCGGCATTGTCTCGGTCAACGGCGGCCACATCCTCGACTACGAGGGCGTCGACCGCATTCCGCGCCCGGGACCGCCGCTGATCTGCATTCCGACCACGGCGGGAACCGCAGCGGACATCTCCCAGTTCGCGATCATCAACAACACCGGCAAGCGCTACAAGATCGCCATCATCAGCAAGAGCGTCGTTCCCGATGTGGCACTGGTCGATCCGGAAACGACAACGACGATGTCGCCGTACCTCACCGCCTGCACCGGGCTCGATGCCCTCACGCATGCCATGGAGGCGTTCGTATCGACCGCCAGTTCGCCGGTGGTAGACGTACACGCACTGGCCGCCATCGCCCTGATCCACGCCAACCTGCCGGCGGTGATCGACAACCCGAACAATACCGAGGCCCGCGAAAACATGGCACTGGCCAGCCTGCAGGCCGGGCTGGCCTTCTCCAACGCCAGCCTCGGTGCCGTGCACGCCATGGCGCACAGCCTCGGCGGCTATCTCGACATGCCGCACGGCGAAAGCAATGCACTGCTGCTCGACCATGTGATCCGCTTCAATTATCAGGCCGCCAGCGACCGCTACGAGCGCATCGCCACGATGTTCGGAATTCCCGGCGCAGCCGCCGGCGAGCGGGCGCTGACGGCGGCGGTCGCTGCCCTGCGCCAGCGCTGCGGCATTCACGACGGGCTGGCGGCGCGTGGCGTCACGCGCGGCACCATCGAGGAACTGGCCCCGCACGCCGAGCGCGATGCCTGCCTGTTTACCAACCCGCGCCGCGCGTCGCTCGCGGACCTCAAGACGATCTATGCTGAAGCCCTCTGACGAAAAGCTGCCGCCTTCGTGGGAGGAGGAACGAGACCGCATCATCGGTCTTGGTGAGCGTTCGTTCAAGAAGAGCTATTACCCCGAGCTGCGTGACAACCTCAGCCGGCTCGAACGTTTCCGCACCCTGCTCGACTTCTCCGGCGAGATGATCCTGCTCGTCGAGCTGCCCGCCGGCCGCGTCATCGATGCCAATGCTGCGGCCTTCGAGATGCTCGGCATATCGCAGGCAACGCTGCTGGGAATGGAAATCACCGCGCTCGGCATCAGGGACGCAGCACCATTGCTGACCACACTGAACGCCGACAGCAGCGCTACGACGCCAACGCTGCACCACCTTGAGACCCAGATTCACGGACAGGACGGTGGTCGCACCCCACTCGACCTGAGCTATCGGGTCGCGGTCGTTGACGGCACCCCCTTCGGCATCTTGCTCGGCCGTGACGCCGGTGCCCGCATTGCCTCGGAAGCCCAATTGCGACTGGCGGCGCGCGTCATCTCCCGCAGCGGCGAAGGAATCATGATCGCCGATGCGGGAGGCTTGATCATCGAGGTGAACACGGCGTTCGAGAAGATCACCGGCTACACCCGCGAAGAAGCGCTCGGGCGCAATCCGAATTTCCTCGCCAGCGGACGGCAGGATGCCGAGTTCTACCGCTTGATGTGGCACACGCTGAACGAATCGAATTTCTGGCAGGGCGAGATCTGGAATCGCCGGAAGAATGGTGAGGTTTTTCCGGAGTGGCTGTCGCTTTCTGCCATTCGCGACGATGCCGACAAAATCACGCATTACGTCGGCACCTTCTCCGACGTCACCGAGGCCAGGGCCCGCGAGGCGCGCATTCAGCACATGGCGCACCACGATTTCCTGACCGGATTGCCCAACCGTTTCCTGCTGATGGATCGCTTCAGCCAGGTGGCCGCATCGGCACAGCGCAACGACACCCGCTTCGCCCTGCTGTTCATGGACCTTGACCGCTTCAAGAACGTCAACGACACGCTCGGTCACACCGTTGGCGACCAGTTGCTGTGCGACGTTGCCAGACGGCTCTCGCAGGCGGTACGCACGACCGACACCATCTCGCGCCAAGGCGGCGACGAGTTCATCGTGCTGCTCGGAGAAATCGAGTCTCCGGAGGCGGCCGCGCAGGTCGCGCGCAAGCTGACGCAGGTACTCAGCGAGCCTTGCCAGCTCGGTGGGCACCAGATCACCGTCACGCCGTCGATCGGCATTGCCGTTTCTCCGGAAGACGGCAGCGACCTTGATTCCTTGTTGAAGCACGCCGACCTGGCGATGTACGACGCCAAGCAGCAGGGACGCAACAACTACCAGTTCTTCCGTCGCGAGATGAATGCCCGCTCGCTCGAAATGCTGCTCATGGAAAGCGACCTGCGGCTCGCTCTGCGCAAGGGCGAATTCGAGCTGCACTACCAGCCGCAGGTGGCGATCGGCTCGCGCCAGCCGGTTGGTGTCGAGGCCCTGCTGCGCTGGCGCCACCCCGAACGCGGTCTGGTATCGCCGGTCGACTTCATCCCGATGGCCGAAGAAACCGGATTGATCGTGCCGATTGGCCAATGGGTGCTGGAAACCGCCTGCCAGCAAGCGGCAAAGTGGCGCGCTGGCGACTGGCCGGAGATGAAGGTGGCTGTCAATCTCTCGGCCGCGCAGTTCCGGCAACAGGAGTTGATCGTGCTGACGCGCCAGGCACTGGCCGCAGCCGCGCTACCGCCGCAGGCACTTGAACTGGAAGTCACCGAAAGCATCCTGATGAGCGACGCCGAAGGAACGTCGACAACCCTCAACGAACTGAGTGCGATGGGTATAACGCTGGCCATTGACGACTTCGGCACCGGTTACTCGTCGCTCGCCTACCTCAAGCGCTTTCCGGTAGACACGCTCAAGGTGGATCGCTCCATCGTGCGCAACATCGGTACCGACGAAGAGGATGCGGCGATCTGCTCGGCCATCATCGGCCTGGCCCACAGCCTGCATCTTGAGGTTGTGGCGGAAGGGGTCGAAACGCAGGCGCAATACGACTGGCTGGCTGCCGCCGGCTGTCATTACGTGCAGGGATACTTTACCGGCCGACCGGAACCGGCCGCCGCTTGCCTCAGCTCGTTCCAGGCAGCAGAGGCACCATAGACGGGAGGGTGCGCTGCGGCCAACGCATCAGCGCTCGCGACCGGCTATCGCTTGCTCAATCAGGCGCTTGATCATCTTCGGTTCGAAAGGCTTGTCGCAGATCGCCGAAACGCCAGCCTGCTCCACGGCTGCCAGCCGGCTCACGTTCGATTCGCTGGTCACCATCAGGATCGGCACCGAGCTCTGCCAGCTTTGCAGGCGGATATGTTCGACCAGCGCGCGGCCATCCATCTCCGGCATGTTGTAGTCGGTGATGACCAGATCGACCATGGTTTCGGAAAGTATCTCCATGGCCTCGACGCCATTCGCCGCCTCGATGAATTCTTCGATGCCGAGATTGCCCAGCACATGCCGCACGAAGCGGCGGGCATTGGCGCTGTCATCGACCAGAAGCACGCGCAATTGTTCAAGGTCGGCGTCGACTTCCAGCATGGCGTTCGGGTTGAGAAAATCAAGCGCGGCACGCAAGGCCGCAGCCAGCTGTGACGCTGTAAAGGGTTTGGGCAGGATGGCGCAGGCGCCGGATTGGCGAACCGGGTCCAGCACCTGCGGCCGCGTTTCGCTGGAGACCAGCACGAAGGGAACCGCCGCCAGCGCCTCGTCGGCGCGCATCGCCTCGATGAGTTCGACACCGTTCATGTCGGGCAGGTAGAAGGCGCTGATGGTCAGCGACGGCGGCCGTTCGCACATCCTGGCCAAGGCCTCTGCGCCACTGCCGACATGGTTGACGCGGGTGACTTCCAGGCCAGCAAGAAAATCACGGATGATCCGTGCCTGCACCGCGGACGGTTCGACCAGCAAGATGTCGAGGTCCTGAAACGAGGCATACATGGCACGCACTCCGGGCCGGAACCGGCTTGATGTGATGCTCCGACTATACGCCGCGCGGCCGGCTATGCAAGAACACCGGCCGCCGTTTCTGCATCAGCTGCGACCGCGCTTCAGCACCAGCGCCGTTTCGGCAACGCGCGCGCCCAGGCGCCCGGCGGTCTTCAGATCGCTGTCGAGCATGGCCTCGGCACCCTGGTCGG
>JAUPVD010000072.1 GCA_030917225.1 Pseudomonadota bacterium | reverse complement strand
CCGGTGCCGGTACAGCGGGGGCAGGAAATGTAGCTGGTTTCAGCAAGGGCTGGACGCAGGCGTTGACGGGAGAGTTCCATCAGGCCGAAACGGCTGATCTTGCCCATCTGGACGCGTGCTCGGTCATGGCGCAGCGCGTCACGCAGGCGGGTTTCGACCTCGCGCTGGTTCTTGCTGTTTTCCATGTCGATGAAGTCGATGACGATCAGGCCGCCAAGGTCGCGCAGACGCAACTGGCGGGCGAGTTCATCGGCCGCTTCGCAGTTGGTCTTGAATGCGGTTTCCTCGATGTCGGCACCACGCGTGGCACGGCCGGAGTTGACGTCGACGGAGACCAGCGCTTCCGTGTGGTCGATGACGATGGCGCCACCGGACGGAAGGTTGACCTGACGCGAGTAGGCCGATTCGATCTGGTGTTCGATCTGGAAACGCGAGAACAGCGGCACGTCGTCGCGATAACGCTTGACGCGGCTGATATTGCCCGGCATCACCGTGCCCATGAAGGCACGAGCCTGTTCATGCACGTCGTCGGTGTCGATCAGGATTTCACCGATATCGGGCTGGAAATAATCGCGAATGGCGCGGATGACGAGGCTGCCTTCGAGATAGATCAGGAAGGGGCCAGACTGCTGACCTGCAGCGCCTTCGATGGCCGTCCACAGTTGCAGCAGATAGTTGAGGTCCCACTGCAGTTCTTCGGCAGTGCGGCCGATGGCTGCAGTGCGGGCGATCAGGCTCATCCCCTGGGGGACTTGCAGTTGATCCATGATGTCGCGCAGCTCATTGCGCTCCTCGCCTTCGACACGGCGCGAAACGCCACCGCCGCGAGGGTTGTTCGGCATCAACACGAGGTAACGGCCGGCCAGACTGATGAAGGTCGTGAGTGCCGCGCCCTTGTTGCCGCGTTCGTCCTTCTCAACCTGGACGATCAGTTCCTGACCTTCCTTGATGACGTCCTGAATACGGGCCTTGGATGGCTCGACACCGCCGAGGAAGAAGGCGCGGGAGATTTCCTTGAACGGCAGGAAGCCGTGACGTTCTTCGCCGTAATTGACGAAGGCCGCTTCGAGACTGGGCTCGACACGGGTGATGACGCCTTTGTAGATGTTGCTTTTACGTTGTTCTTTTGAGGCCGATTCAATGTCGAGATCAATCAGTTTCTGACCATCGACAATGGCGACACGAAGTTCTTCGGCCTGTGTCGCATTGAAGAGCATGCGTTTCATTTTGCTTGGGCTCCCGCATGGACGCGCGGTCGGAGCTCCCGCAAGCAGGCAGCGACGTTAGTTGGTGGTGGGGCGCTTCATGGCTCTCCGGGTTGGCAACTAAAAAATCTTCGCTGAAAGTACTGTTCTTTTGACCCTGAAACTCAGGGCCGGGGAATCTGCTCGGGGTGATCCGGCCGTGCTGGGCACGCGCAAATCAAGTAGTATCGCTACTTTTGGTGAGCGAACTTAACCAGGATTTGCGTTGGATGATCTTGCGCAGGTTGGCGCAAGAGAGGCGACTGAGGCCTGCCGGAAATCTGCCGTATAGAATGCGCGGCTCGACGGTCTCACGGGTCAGCGCCCCTTTCATGCCGAGACGCAAATCCCGGCCAGTATATTCAAAATGCCCGATGTAAGCAAAAATTCCGTAACACGGGCTCTAATCAGCGAAGAAGAGGCCGGCCAGCGCCTCGATAACTACCTCTTGCGGATCTGCAAAGGGGTGCCCAAGAGTCACGTCTATCGCATCCTGCGTAGCGGCGAAGTGCGGGTGAATAAAAAGCGGGCGGAAGCCTCCTATCGCCTGCTTAATGGTGACGAAATTCGCATCCCGCCCGTGCGCATCGCCGAACGGGCACCGGAAGGTTATGACGGTGCGATGATTCGTGCCGATTTACCGCTTCTTTTTGAAGACGATGCACTGCTGGCGGTAAACAAACCGGCTGGTATCGCGGTTCATGGTGGCAGCGGGGTATCCTTCGGCGTCATCGAAGCGCTACGCAAGCAGCGACCGCTGGCGAAATTTCTCGAATTGGCGCACCGGCTTGACCGTGAAACCTCCGGCATTCTGCTGGTCGGCAAAAAACGCTCGGCACTCGTCAAGCTGCACGATATGTTTCGTGACGGCGGACGATCTGCAGACAAGCGCTATCTGGTGCTGGTGTCCGGGAGGTGGATGGACAAATCACGCAACGTCCGGCTGCCCTTGCACAAGTATTTGCTGGAAAACGGTGAACGCCGGGTGCGGGTGGCAGAGGATGGGAAGCCCTCGCAGACGATATTTCGCCTTGTCGAGCGCTGGGAACGTTTCAGTTTGCTCGAAGCTCAGTTGAAGACCGGGCGTACGCACCAGATTCGTGTGCATCTCGCGCATCTCGGGTTTCCGATTGCCGGGGATGAAAAATATGGTGATTTCGCATTGAACAAGGCCTTGGTCAAGGAAGGCCTGAAACGAATGTTCTTGCATGCATGGAAAATGGAGTTTCCACACCCATTGAAGGAGGAGCGAATGGCGTTGGAAGCACCGCTACCTGATGGTTTGGCGAGTTTTCTTTCACATCTCCGGGCCACGGAAGACAGGGATTATGGCGAAGCGATTTGAACTGCTGGTGTTTGATTGGGATGGCACCCTCATGGATTCGGCTGCAGCCATTGTCGAGGCCATTCAGGCCTCCTGTCGTGACCTCGACCTGCCGCTACCGTCCGACGAGCAGGCACGCCATGTGATCGGCCTCGGTCTGGTAGATGCCATGCGCCATGCTGTACCCAATTTGCCAGAGTCGCAGTATCCGCAGATGGTGGAGCGCTATCGCCACCACTATCTGTCGCGGGACCATGAATTGAGGCTTTTTGACGGGGTTGCCCAACTGATTCCTGAATTGGCTGAGGCCGGCTATCTTCTCGCAGTGGCAACCGGCAAAAGCCGGCTTGGACTTGACCGGGCACTCAAAACCAGTGGCCTGGCGTCGCTTTTCCACGATTCGCGTTGT
>JAUPVD010000071.1 GCA_030917225.1 Pseudomonadota bacterium | reverse complement strand
TGGGCTGAGGGGCGGGTTCAAAGACGTAGGCCATGAATTTTCCTGTTGGTGATGGCAAGGCGAATTAACCACGGAGAGAAGCCAAATTCAATTGATCAAATGCAGAAACCCATGCGCTTCTGCCTGTTGTTTTTTCTCCGCCCCCCGAGGGGAGGCTTCGCGCTGCTCTCCGTGATCTCCGTGGTTGAAAAGTTTGTTTTTCTATACCGGGTTGTCGATATCGACAAATTCGAAGCTGCAGTCCGTGCCGAACTGCGTGGCCAGATGCCTCGCCAGCGCTTCAGCACCGAAGCGCTCGGTGGCATGGTGGCCGGCGGCCAGGTAGGCCACCCCGGACTCACGCGCCAGATGCACCGTCTGTTCGGAGATCTCGCCGCTGACGTAGGCGTCGACACCGAGGGCGATGGCCTGTTCAAAGTAGCCCTGGGCCCCGCCGGAACACCAGCCGATGCGCGCCACCGGGCGGGCAGCATCGCCGATCAGCAGCGGCTCGCGACCGAGGCCGGCGGCGATTGACTGTGCCAGTTCACCGGCCGTCAGCGGCGCGGCCGGGCGACCGATCCAGGCGATGTCCTGCTCGCCAAAGCGTCCTTCCGGCGCCCAGCCGAGACGGGCCGCCAGCTGAGCGTTGTTGCCGAACTCCGGATGCGCGTCGAGCGGCAGGTGGTAGGCAAAAAGATTGATGTCGTGCCGCAGCAGGCTACCGATACGCGATTTGCGCAGGCCGGTGATGCGGCCGTCCTCGCCCTTCCAGAACCAGCCGTGGTGCACCAGCAGTGCATCGGCCTGGCGCGCGATGGCCGCATCGATCAGCGCCTGGCTGGCAGTGACGCCGGCCACGACGCGGCGCACTTCGGCGCGTCCTTCCACTTGCAGGCCGTTTGGGCAATAATCCCGGAAGCGTGCCGTTTCCAGCAGTTGGTCCAGATAGCGCGCCAATTCATCACGTTTCATTCGGGGTTTCCGTTCGCTAGCTATGAAGAAGCTGTGGTTGATTTTTGCACAAACGGTGACGATTAGTCTCGCCATTCTCTTCGTCATCAGTACGCTGAAGCCGGAATGGCTGGGCGACAACAAGCCGAGCGTGATCACCTTGCAGGAATCTGGCCGGTCCGGCGAATCGGCCAGAGCGGCTGTGGCCGGCGCCTCCTACAGCGAAGCGGCCCGCAAGGTCATTCCCAGCGTCGTCCATATCTATACGACGCAGGCGCCCCGCCAGTCTCGCCATCCGTTGATGGATGACCCGATCTTCCGCCACTTCTTTGGCGAGCGCTTCGGTGAGGAGCCGCGACGCGGCTCGGGCCTCGGCTCCGGCGTCATCGTCAGCCCAGCCGGCTACATCCTGACCAACTACCATGTGATCGAGGCAGCCGACACCGTCGAAGTCGCCCTGAGCGACGAGCGCAAGCTGAAGGCCAGGATCGTCGGCGCTGATCCGGAGTCGGATCTCGCCGTGCTCAAGGTGGAAGTGCCGCCGGCAGGCAAGGCCGGGGAGGAAAAGCCGCTGCCAGCGATCACTTTCGGCCAGATGGAGAGCGTCCGCGTCGGCGATGTCGTGCTGGCCATCGGCAATCCGTTCGGCGTCGGCCAGAGCGTGACCATGGGCATCGTCTCGGCACTCGGCCGCTCACAGCTCGGCATCAATACCTTCGAGAATTTCATCCAGACCGACGCCGCGATCAACCCCGGCAATTCCGGCGGCGCGCTGACCGATTCGCAGGGCAACCTGATTGGCATCAACACCGCTATCTACTCCCGCTCCGGCGGCTCGCTCGGCATCGGCTTCGCCATTCCGGTGTCGACGGCGCGCAGCGTGATGGAGCAGATCATCCAGAACGGCACGGTGACGCGTGGCTGGATCGGCGTGGAAGCACAGGAGATCACCCCGGAACTGGCCGAGTCCTTCGGCCTGCCCAATACCGATGGCGCATTGATCGCCGGCGTGATGCGCGGCAGCCCGGCCGACGCAGCCGGCATACGCCCCGGCGATATTCTGCTGGCGGTGGGCGGCAAGCCGGTACGCGATCCGCAGGTGATGCTTGACCTGATCGCCGCGCTACGCCCGGGAGAGGCGGCGCCGTTCAAGCTGCGTCGAGACAAGGCCATCGTCGAAGCGCCGGTAAAGATTGGCAAGCGGCCGGTAGCCCCACGCGGCAAGCGGGATTAATCATGTGCCAGTTGCTGGGCATGAACTGCAACATCCCGACCGATATCTGTTTCTCCTTCACCGGATTCCAGGCGCGCGGCGGCGCCACCGATGTGCATGCCGACGGCTGGGGTATTGCCTTCTTTGAAGGCCAGGGCGCCCGCGTCTTCCTTGATCCGCAACCTTCCTGCAGTTCGCCGATCGCCGCACTGGTGCGCCAGTATCCTATCCGCTCGAAGAACGTCGTCGCCCATATCCGCAAGGCGACGCAGGGCGTTGTGGCGCTGGAAAATACCCACCCTTTCATGCGCGAGCAATGGGGGCGCTACTGGATCTTCGCGCACAACGGCAACCTGGAAAATTTCTCGCCGGCACTCGACGGTTCCTGCCTGCCCGTGGGCAACACCGACAGCGAACGCGCCTTCTGCTGGATTCTGCAGACGCTCCGGAAACGTTTCGGCAACACGGCACCGGCAGCAGAAGCGCTGTTCGATGCCGTGCGCGAAATCGCGCTGGAACTCGGCGCACGTGGCGAATTCAACTTTCTGCTCGCCGGCAGCGATTGCCTCATTGCCCATGCGTCGACGCAGCTCTCGTACGTTGTTCGGCAGGCGCCGTTTACGCAGGCGCACCTGAAAGATGAGGATGTAACCGTGGACTTCAGCGAGCTGACGACCGAAAAGGATAGGGTCGCCGTGATCGCCACCGTGCCGCTGACGGACAACGAGGCATGGCAACCCATGCCACCGGGCACGCTATGGTTGTTTTCGGAAGGGTCGCCGACCAGGCAGGCAACGACTGTCGCCGGGGTAAAACGAAAACCAGCGGGTGTTCAGGAACGATCCTGAACCTGTTTCTCGTCGGCGTCGGTAGCTGGGGCCCAGGCGTCAGCCGCAGCAGCGGCCGCTGGCTTGGGCGGTGGCGCAGTGACAAAACGCGCGAAGATGATGCCCAGTTCGTAGAGCAGGCACATCGGGATCGCCAGCGCCAGCTGCGAGACCACATCCGGCGGTGTCACGATGGCGGCGATGATGAAGGCGATGACCACGAAGTACGAGCGCCACTCCTTCAGCTTCTCGATCGTTACCACCCCCATCTTGACTAGCACCACCAGCACCACTGGTACCTGGAAGGAAACACCGAAGGCCAGGAACATGGTCATGACGAAAGACAGATAGGCCTCGATATCCGGCGCCGGGGTGATGCTCTTCGGCGAGAAACCGGCAATGAACTTGAAGACCTGGCCAAAAACGAAGAAGTAGCAGAAGGACATGCCGATCATGAAGAGCAAGGTGCTGGCCACGACCAGCGGTACGCCGAGTCGCTTTTCATGCGCATACAACCCCGGCGCGATGAACGCCCAGATTTGATAGAGGATCACGGGAAGCGCCGCAATGAAGGCGACCAGCATGGTCACCTTGATCGGCACCATGAACGGGGTGATCACCCCGAT
>JAUPVD010000070.1 GCA_030917225.1 Pseudomonadota bacterium | reverse complement strand
TGCGGCCGATGGCCTCGCGCAGGTCGTCCTCATGCGGCAGGAATACCAAGCGGAAGTGGTCGGGGTTCGGCCAGTTGAAGCCGGTTCCCTGCACCAGCAGCACCTTCTCTTCCTGCAGCAATTCGGCGATGAAGTCCTGATCGTTTTCGATCGGATACACCTTCGGATCCAGTTTCGGGAACATGTACAGCGTTGCCTTCGGCTTGACGCAGGAGACCCCGGGGATAGCCGAGATCAGCTCATAGGCAACATCGCGCTGGCGGCACATGCGGCCACTCGGGGCAACGAGATCGTCGATGCTCTGATAGCCGCCGAGTGCCGTCTGGATGCCGTGCTGTCCCGGTGCATTGGCGCACAGGCGCATCGAGGCCAGCATGTCGAGGCCCTCGATGTAGTCCTTGGCACGGCGCTTGTCGCCGGAAACAACCAGCCAGCCGGCGCGGTAGCCGCAGGAACGGTAGTTCTTCGACAGACCGTTGAAGGTGATGGTCAGCACATCTTCCGAGAGCGAGGCAATGGCTGTATGCGTATTGCCGTCATACAGCACCTTGTCGTACACCTCGTCGGAATAGATGATGAGGTGGTGCTCGCGGGCAATCTGGATGATGTCCTTGAGCAGCTCGTCCGGATACAAGGCGCCAGTCGGGTTGTTCGGGTTGATGACGACGATGGCCTTGGTCTTCGGCGTGATCTTGGCCCGGATATCGTCGAGGTCGGGCAGCCAGCCGTTGTTCTCGTCGCACAGGTAGTGCTTCGGCGTACCGCCGGAGAGGCTGATCGCGGCGGTCCACAGCGGGTAATCCGGCGCCGGCACCAGCACTTCGTCACCGGCGTCGAGCAGTGCGTTCATCGCCATCACGATCAGCTCGGAAACCCCGTTGCCGACGT
This sequence comes from Pseudomonadota bacterium, assembly GCA_030917225.1. GTDB lineage: Bacteria > Pseudomonadota > Gammaproteobacteria > Burkholderiales > Rhodocyclaceae > Proximibacter. The sequence goes on along the minus strand of JAUPVD010000070.1, from coordinate 2,841 downwards.
AGATGTCCTCCAGCGTCACACCCTTGATGTGCTTCTGCTGGCAGTAATGCATGATCGCCTTGCGCGCGGCGAAAATGCCCTTCGAGTCGGTATAACCGGCCGCATTGGGCAGGTTGCGGATGATGTCCTGCTGGATCTCTTCCGGCGAGTCGAAGCCGAACGCGGCGAGATTGCCGATGTTCAGCTTGATGATCTTGTGGCCCTCTTCCTCCATCTGCTTGGCCTTCTGCAGCACGGGGCCGCGGATGTCGTAGCAGACGTTGGCGAGTTTGGCGGATTTCTTGATGGGGCGCATTAAAGCAAACCGTCTTTCCGGAACATATCCTTGATGCCGCGGACCGCCTGACGGGTCCGCTCTTCGTTTTCGATCAGTGCGAAGCGCACGTGGTCGTCGCCATACTCGCCGAAGCCGACGCCCGGCGATACCGCCACCCGTGCCTCGGCCAGCAGCTTCTTGGCGAACTCCAGCGAGCCCATCGCGGCATAGGCCTCGGGAATCTTCGCCCAGATATACATCGAGGCCTTCGGCACCTCGACCATCCACCCCGCCTCGTGCAGGCCCTTGGCCAGCACATCGCGACGCGTCTGGTACATGGCGCGGACTTCCTCGACACAGCTCTGGTCGCCATCGAGCGCAATGATCGAGGCTACCTGGATCGGCGTGAAGGTGCCGTAGTCGTGGTAGCTCTTGATGCGCGCGAGCGCCGACACCAGGTCCTTGTTGCCGACCATGTAGCCAACGCGCCAGCCGGCCATGTTGTAGCTCTTCGACATGGTGAAGAATTCGACCGCCACGTCGCGCGCGCCCGGCACCTGCATGATCGACGGTGCCTGGTAGTCGTCGAAGACGATGTCGGCGTAGGCCAGATCGTGCACCACGAAGATGTCGTGCTGCTTGGCCAACGCAATCACGCGCTCGAAGAATTCCAGTTCAACGCAGCGTGCCGTCGGGTTCGACGGAAAGCCGAGGATCATCATTTTCGGCTTCGGCGTGCATTCCTTAATCGCCCGCTGTAGTTCCTCGAAGAAATCGACATCGGGGGTCATGCGCACCGAGCGGATGTCCGCCCCGGCGATGATCGCCCCGTAGATATGGATCGGATACGAGGGGTTCGGCACCAGCACTGTGTCGCCACGATCCAGCGTCGCCAGCATCAGATGCGCCAGACCTTCCTTCGAACCGATGGTGACGATAGCTTCGCTCTCAGGGTCAAAAGTCACGTCGTAGCGGCGCTGGTACCAGTCGCAGATGGCTTTGCGCAGGCGCGGGATACCCTTGGAGATCGAGTAACCATGCGTGTTTTCACGCAGCGCCGCCTCGACCAGCTTGTCCGTGATGTGCTGCGGCGTGGGCTGGTCCGGATTGCCCATGCTCATGTCGATGATGTCCTCGCCACGGCGGCGGGCAGCCATCTTCAGTTCGCCGGTGATGTTGAACACATACGGCGGCAAGCGCTTGATGCGGGGAAAGTCCTTCATGGGGCGTCCGGCGGCTCGAAAAAGTAAGATTCTCACGCCACAAGGCGCTTGGGGAGAAAAGGTATAATCCTACTTTATCGCATGGTGCACCGCAATTTACCGTGAAACTTCATCTTTCCAACGCCGACGGACTCAACACCTTCACTGCCTACGGCGACAACTACGTCGACGTCAACGGCCAGCGTCATACCGCCAACGTCGTGGTGCTGCCGGAGCAACTGCTGCCGGAATGGACTGCCGCTCGTTTCGAGACCCTGAGCGAAGCCGATTTCGCGATACTGGCCGGGCTGAAGGCCGAAATCCTGCTGCTCGGCACCGGCAAGACCCTGCGCTTCCCCTCCCCCGCCCTGTTGCAGCCACTGATGGCTGCGCGCATCGGCCTGGAGGTCATGGATAACCACGCCGCCTGCCGCACCTACAATATTCTCGCCGCCGAAGGCCGCAAGGTCGCTGCCGCCATCCTGCTGTGAGCCGCACGAGCATGAAAAAAGGCGGCCAATGCCGCCTTTTTTGCTTTTAAACCAAAAACTTAGTCACGCTCACCACTGAAAGCCATGAGCAGGTTCAGCAGGCTGACGAAGACGTTGTAGATGTCGAGGTACACCGCCAGCGTGGCCGTGATGTAGTTGGTTTCACCACCATTCACGATGCGGCTGATGTCATACAGGATGTAGGCCGAGAAGATCAGCACGGCAGCCGCCGAGATCGCCAGCGACAAGGCCGGAATCTGGAAGAACACGTTGGCCAGCGCCGCCAGCAGCACCACGATTACACCAACGAACAGGAACTTGCCCAGTCCGGAGAAGTCACGCTTCGTCACCGTAGCCACCGTCGCCAGCGTAAAGAAGATTGCGCCCGTACCGCCAGCCGCCATGGCGATCAGCGAACCACCGTTCGAGAAGCCCAGCGCCACCTGCAGGATGCGCGAGAGCATCAGCCCCATGAAGAAGGTGAAGCCGAGCAGCAGGACAACACCCATCGGGCTGTTCTTGGTCTTCTCGATGCCATAGAAGAAGCCGAAGGCGATACCGAGGAAGAGCAGGAAGGAAATCAGCGGGCTGCCGGCGAAGAAGGAAAACTGCAGTTGCACGCCAATCAGCGCACCAATGACCGTCGGCACCATCGTCAGCGCCAGCATCAGGTAGGTATTGCGCAGCACACGGTTCTGCTGGACTGCCACTTGCTGGCTGGTTTGAGCGGTGGAGCCCCATTGATACTGTTCTTGCATATGCGTCATCCTCCAGAGGATTCAAATTGATACGGCCGTAAGACTAGCGAAGCGTGATGAAAGTTGCAACGCAAAGCGTGCATTCTGGTAACGGATTGTGGCGTGGTATCATCGGCGCCCTCCGGAGGTGTGGC
>JAUPVD010000069.1 GCA_030917225.1 Pseudomonadota bacterium | reverse complement strand
GTTTCGTTTTCCCGCAATGCTTCCTTGGCGCGCTTCTGTTCGGTGATGTCCTGAAGGGTTTCGATAGCGCCGATGACGCGGCCATGGTCATCTTTCAGCGGTGCTGCGGTGAAATAGAGCCAGCGGCCACCGTCGCCAAAATTGGGGAAAAAATCCTCCGCCTCATAGGTGCCGGCCAGTACGGCCGAACGGCGGTAGCCCTTGTTGCCGTAATACTGGGCGACGCGTGCCTCGATGGCGCCATCGAGCACCAGATCTGCCATGCACGGGCGCTCTTCATCATAGAAGGCGCGCCATTGCTGACTGGTGCCGACGACATCAAGGGTGGCTATTCCGGTCAGTATTTCGCAGGCGCGGTTCCAGTGCGTGACACAGTGCCGATGGTCGATGACGAACATGGCCACTGAGGAGCCGTCGACGATCTGGGTGAGGCGTCGCTGACTTTCGCGCAGGTCAGCATCGAGGCGCTTGCGCAGGCGCAGTGCCTGGGAGCGCTCGGCAATGGCCGCCGCTTCTCCCGGCAAGCTGTCGATCCAGGCATCTTCGCTGTCGCGCACGATGAAATTGTCGGCGCCAGCCTTGAGCAGGCTGACCGCCGTTTCAACGGACGTGCAAGCGCTGACGATCAGTGTGGCGGGGAGCTTGTCGGTGGCGGCGAGGGTGGCGTACGCGGCGAGGAGTTGTTGGCCATCGTCGCCACCAATGACAAGCAGATCGAAATCGGCATCGAGTTCATCGAGTTGCCGTGCCGCAGCTTCCGGTGTCCGGAATGGCCAGACATCGCTACCGTTTGCCAGTGAGCCAAGCGCCGTGGCCAAGGACTTTCGTGCCGTTGGTTCAAGATCAAGAAGCAGGATGCGCATGGCGTATGAGCTTTTCTTTGTATCGCCGATGAACCATCTTGCCTCAAGTCGTGAGCCTCCGGCAACCTGCGGGCGAAAAAAAGGCCCGCGCTGGCGGGCCTTGGATGCTTTCGGTGTCGGATCAGCGCAGGACCCGACCACCACTGCCGATGACGGTCAGGTCGACAAATTTCGACCCGCTGCGGTCGTTGGGCGAAAAACTGACACGATAGCCGCCGAGATCGAAATTCGACATGCCTTCCAGGGTCTGCACCAGCTTTTCGCGCGTCAGATCCTTGCCGGTTTTGCGAATGGCCTCAACCATCACCTTCGCGGTGACATAGGCCTCGATGCCGTAGTAAGTGTAAGCGGTGCTCTTGTTGGTCTGCAGCACGCGCTGATACTCGCGAACGATCGGGGTGGTGTCGTTGAACGGGTAAGGCATGACCTGCGAAATGCCAACGCCACGGGCGTCGTTGCCGAGGTCCTTGGTCAGTTGCTCGGCGCCGACCGGCGACAGCGTCATGAACTGCGGGTTCTGTCCGGCCTTGCGCATGGCCCGGACAAAGGCGGTGGTCGGCTTGAACAGCGTCACCATGATGACTGCCTGTGGCGATGCCTTGGCAATGGCCTTGACGGCGGCGTCAACATCGAGCGAATTGCGCTCGACGGTGCCGACTGCAGAGGGTGCCAGATTGTGCTTCTTCAGCGCCAGCGTGGCGCCATCCAGGCCCGATTTGCCGAAGCCGTCATTCTGGTAGAAAACGGCGATGTTCTTCAGCCCGAGGCCGACCAGCTGGTTGACGATGGCTTCGGTTTCGTCGGCGTAGCTGGCGCGGATGTTGAACATGTAACGGTTGTTCGGATTTTCCTTGACCGACTGGCGGATCGTGCCGGCGCCGGAAATGGTGCCGACCAGCGGCACCTTGGCCGGGCCGAACACATCGTTCATGGCTTGTGTCGTCGGGCTGGAGCCGTAGTACTGGAGCAGCGCGAAGACCTTGGTTTCTTCGATCAGCTTCTTGCTGTTGGCCACCGTGCGGTCGGTTTCGTAGCCATCGTCGAGCGGAACCAGTTCCAGCTTGCGGCCGTTGATGCCGCCGCTCTTGTTGATCTGGTCGAAATAGGCGGTGATCACCTCTTTCATGTCGAGGCCATAGGCGCCGTTCGGCCCGGAAAAGGGCGATGACATGCCGATGGTGACGCTCGTGTCGGTAACGCCGACTTCAGCGGCCCCCGTAATGCTCGCCCAGCCCAACAGGCCGGTCAGCAATGCCTTGTGGAAAAACCTCATGTTGCCTCTCCTTTGGTTTCTAGCTCGAATAATGATGTGTCAACCCTCGCACAATGCGGCGACAAGCTGACATGCATCTTACAAACGGCGTAGATGACCGCCTGGAGGCGTTTTTCTGCTGCGGCCAGGGGCGGCAGGCCGGAGAAACTGGCAAAAAACGGTGCCCCACTCGGGGCACCGAAGCCTTGTTGCGGGGTTCAGGCGGCGCTGAAGAAGTCGCGGACGCGATCCATCCAGGATTTGGCACGCGGGTTGTGCTTGCCGCCATCGCGATTGCTCAGCTCTTCAAGCTCGCGCAGCAGCTCGCGCTGACGCTCGGTGAGGCTGACCGGGGTTTCGACCGCGACATGGCACATCAGATCGCCGTGGCTGTTGCTGCGAACGCCCTTGATACCCGTGCCACGCAGGCGGAAAACCTTGCCGCTCTGGGTTTCGGCCGGGATCTTGATCTTGGCGACGCCGTCCAGCGTGGTGATCTCGATTTCGCCACCGAGGGCTGCCGTGGTGAAGCTGATCGGCATCTCGCAGTGCAGGTCGTTGTGCTCGCGCTGGAAAACGGCGTGCTGCTTGAGGTGGATCTGCACATACAGATCGCCCGGCGGGCCGCCATTGACGCCATGCTCGCCTTCGCCGGTCAGGCGAATGCGATCGCCTTCATCGACCCCGGCCGGGATCTTGACCGCCAGCGTCTTGTGCTGCTTCAGGCGGCCAGCGCCGTGGCAGTGGGTGCAGGGTTCGGGAATGATGCGGCCGGTACCATGGCACTTCGGGCAGGTCTGCTGGATCGAGAAGAAACCCTGCTGCAGGCGCACCTGACCGGAGCCGCTGCAGGTCGGGCAGGTTTTCGGCTGGGTGCCGGGCTTGGCGCCGGAACCATGACAGTGTTCGCATTCTTCCATGGTCGGAATGCGGATCTTGGTCTCCGTACCGAAAGCTGCCTGCTCCAGCGTGATTTCGAGGTTGTAGCGCAGGTCGGCGCCGCGATAGATGTTCGAACGCCCCTGGCCACCGCCGCCGCCACGGCCGCCGAAAATCTCGTCGAAAATGCCGCCAAAGGCGTCGGCAAAGCCGGCGCCACCCATGCCGGCACCGCCAAAGCCACCGCCCATGCCGGCCTGCGGGTCAACGCCGGCGTGGCCATACTGGTCGTAGGCCGCCCGCTTCTGCGGGTCGGAGAGAATCTCGTAGGCTTCCTTGGCCTCCTTGAAGTGCTCCTCGGCCTTGGGGTTGTCCGGATTGCGGTCCGGATGGTGCTTCATGGCCAGCTTGCGGTAGGCCTTCTTGATTTCGTCGTCGGCGGCATCGCGATTGACACCGAGGACTTCGTAAAAGTCGCGTTTGGACATTAGGATCGTGGGCCGTGAGAGGTTAGGAGCAAAACGTAAAGCAGGTGGCGAGGCGCTGGATTATCCTCCACGCGCCTCGCGCCGTACCCTTTATTTCTTGTCCTTCGGCACTTCGGTGAACTCGGCGTCGACCACGTCGCCCTCGTCCTTCTTGGCCTGGGCGCCGGGTTGGGCACCTTCGCCCATGCCGGCACCACCTTCCGTACCGGCTTGCGCCTGCTGCTGCGCGTACATCTTTTCGCCCAGCTTCTGCGCTGCCTGGGAGAGCGCCTCGCTCTTGGCCTTGATGTCGTCCAGATCGTTGCCGCGGATGGCGTCTTCGGTTTCCTTGACGGCGGCCTCGATGGCGGACTTCTCTTCGTCCGAGAGTTCCTTGCCGTACTCGGCCAGCGACTTCTTGACCATGTGGATCATGCCGTCGGCGCCGTTACGGGCGTCGGCCAGCTCGTGTGCCTTCTTGTCCTCTTCGGCGTGCAGCTCGGCGTCCTTCACCATGCGCTGGATTTCCTCCTCGCTCAAGCCGGAGTTGGCCTTGATGGTGATCTTGTTTTCCTTGCCGGTGGCCTTGTCCTTCGCCGTCACGTGCATGATGCCGTTGGCGTCGATGTCGAAGATGACCTCGATCTGCGGCATGCCACGCGGAGCCGGCGGGATGCCTTCGAGGTTGAACTGGCCGAGGCTCTTGTTGCCGGCGGACATTTCGCGTTCGCCCTGCAGCACATGGATGGTCACCGCCGACTGGCTGTCGTCAGCCGTCGAAAACACCTGGCTGGCCTTGGTCGGGATGGTCGTGTTCTTCTGGATCAGCTTGGTCATGACGCCGCCCAGGGTCTCGATGCCCAGCGACAGCGGGGTCACGTCGAGCAGCAGCACGTCCTTCACTTCGCCTTGCAGCACGCCGCCCTGGATGGCAGCGCCGACGGCGACGGCCTCATCCGGGTTCACGTCCTTGCGCGGGTCCTTGCCGAAGAACTCCTTGACCTTGTCCTGCACCTTCGGCATGCGCGACTGGCCGCCGACGAGGATGATGTCGTCGATGTCGGTGACCTTGCAGCCGGCATCCTTGAGCGCAGTGGCGCAAGGGGCGATGGTGCGCTCGACCAGTTCGTCGACCAGCGATTCGAACTTGGCGCGGGTGATCTTCTGCGTCAGGTGCTTCGGGCCGGAAGCATCGGCGGTGATGTAGTGCAGGTTCACTTCGGTCTGCTGGCCGGAGGAAAGCTCGATCTTGGCCTTCTCGGCGGCTTCCTTCAGGCGCTGCAGCGCCAGCACGTCCTTCTTCAGGTCGACGCCGGATTCCTTCTTGAATTCGTCGATGATGTAGTCGATCAGACGCTGGTCGAAGTCCTCGCCACCGAGGAAGGTGTCGCCGTTGGTGGCCAGCACTTCGAACTGGTGCTCGCCGTC
>JAUPVD010000010.1 GCA_030917225.1 Pseudomonadota bacterium | reverse complement strand
GTCCAGTGCACGGCGTGGTAGACGCTGTAGTCGTCGGGCAGTGCTGCTTCCAGCAGGGTCAGCGTTTCAATCTCGCGCTGCGCGGCGCCGGTAACGGCCAGCTCGCGCCAGCCGTCGGGGAGAATTTGAGCCATGGCGTGGGGGTGTCGTAATCCATCGTCAGAACAGACGCCATCCTAGCAGGCTGTTGAACCCCCTGCCGCATGCAGACGACGATCAGGGAAGTATCCTGATTTTCTCCGGTGCAAGCTGAAGGTATCGGGCGGGACGCCCCTCCTCGCGACTGCCATCATCACTGACAATGACGATTCCTGGCTTGCCTTCGATGACGGCGGGGGTCACTCCCTCAGCATGTTCAAAACCCGGGAGGCCCTCGACTTCGGCAGGTCGCGCCTTTGCATCTGCCTGACCATTCCAGAACCAGAGCCGGAACTGCGTTTGCGCCTTGGCGACTGGACCGCTGATCAATAGATAGCCTTGCAGCGAGGGAACCCAGCTCATGCCGCGCAGCCCGTCGCCACCGAGATCGAGTCGGATCAGCTCGGGTGCCACGTTCGTCTCGACCCCGGGCTCGAATATTTCAGCAGGATTCCTCAGGGTCGCAACGAGCGCCCGTCCGGCATCCAGCGGGCTACGAAAACCGATCATCAGATTTCGCTGATCTGCCGAGAACTCAAGGGCCTCGATATTGAAACCGCCGCCGCCTTTCACATCGGCGATGGCTGCTGCCTTGGCCAACAGGGGATGACTCGCTGTAAGCGCAGGCTTCAGGTCGTTGACGGTACGCAAAGAGATGAGTCGATTGCCTTCAATACGAAAGCGCACCAGTTTCTCCCGCGACTTCTTTTCCTCACCCTTGCTGTTGCGGGAGTGCGAGGTGATGGCATAGACGAATCCGGCGCTGTCGACGGTCAGGCCTTCGAGATCATCGAGCTTGCCGGGGCCTTCCTCACCTGAATCGACGATCGGGAACTCCACCGTCGTCGTTCCATCGCGATGAATGGTCAGCAGACTGAACGGAAAGTCTTTCTCGTCTTCGGCCACCAAAAAGCGCCCGTCAGGCAACTGCTGGATAGCGGAGGGTTCGTAGATGCCGTGGAGAGCGATGAACATGAGGATTCCGGGAAGAGTCATTGCCATGAGGAAACAGATTGTGTCACGCGGGATGTCGGGCTGCAGGTCCGGTCAAAAAAGCGTGACCATTGCCCTCCGTTTCGGCTAGAAATCGAAGGTCCAGCATTCCTGTGAAAGCTCCCGCTGCCAAACCAACTGGCGCGGCGGATTGATCAGCAAACTCCAACTCTGCTGGTTGTTACTGAGTGGCTCAGCGACCGATCTGAACGCCACGGGCGAAAGAATCGCCAGACAACGGCCATTCAGGCGACGCACCGATTCATAACGGAGCACTTCGGCAGAGGCCTGCCGTGCGTTATCGGCCAATGCCTGTGTCGATGTGTAGTCGTCCGGAAGCATCCATAAGGTGCGGTCTTCGACCAGAGGCGGTCTGCTCAGGTCAAGCGTACGCGGTGTCGCTGCGTGAAACTCGAACAGCGTCACCGGAATCGATTTCGGTTGCTGGCTGAGGAAGGTGCTCTCGTTCCAGAACTTCAGCCGCCAGTAGCCGGCCTCAGCGCAGGCAGTTTCCCGCTCTTCCGCACCATAGAAGACGCCCGGATCCTCGCGTCGACGAAACCGCGAACCTCCCGGCAGAGGCCAGTAACGGAAGGGCGTAGCCAGTAGCCAGTGCAGTCCTTTGACTTCCGGGGGCAGTACGGGTTTGATCCCTTCGAGAATGTCCTCGAGCACGGCCTGAGCGCCCACGTTGCCATGAACGAGGCCCATCGTCGCAACCTTGTGCTGCGCCTCGACAGCCCGCCAACCGGCTCCTTGCCAGCCAACGAACTCAGATGCGAGCGCGGTAGGCGTCCAGGTATTCGCAGACATGGATGAGGCCGTCGATGCGCTTGATCAGCGCAATGGGTTCCTGACCGGCAAATGCCTTGTTCGCGGATCGCAGCCAGCCTCGGGCCAGATTGTCATCACTGCCAACCAGCGAGAACAGCGAGCGATACAGGCGCACGAGGTGAGCCGAAAGCTCCCACTCTTTCGCGGATTCCTTCAGCAGGTACTCGCCCTTAAGCAACCGGGATGCCGTCGGCTGGCTGACGCCAACGATCCTGCCGATCTCTGTCGAACCGAGATTGAGTCGATGCGCTGTCTCGGCCAGTGCGTGCGTCAGAACGGTCGAGCGATCGGCAGCAACCGCTTTTTTCTGCTTTTCCACACAACCTCCAGAATTTTTGTAGCAAAAGTTATTCTATAGAATAACTTTGGGTTTGCAAGAAAAATTGGATGGCGTCGTCGTCGGAGACGCCGCAACGATGAGAGAAAGCAATGCCGCACTGGCGAATGCCATCGTGAAAAAGAAAAAGGGCACCTCGAAAGAAGTACCCAATTTCGTGTGTGACTGGCGCGCCCGAGACGATTCGAACGTCCGACCCCTGCCTTCGGAGGGCAGTACTCTATCCAGCTGAGCTACGGGCGCGCGGAAAGGGCGTCAAGGATAGCGGGTTTCACTGCTGGCGTCCATCAAGACCCTTCTG
>JAUPVD010000068.1 GCA_030917225.1 Pseudomonadota bacterium | reverse complement strand
GGCGCCCCCGAGTCTGCGGCCTCTGGTGCCGTTTTGCGTGGATTGTTCGCCGACACCTGACGGATCGGCGGGCCTAAAGAAAAGGGGCTGGATGCGAATCCAGCCCCTTTTGCCTGGTTTCCCGAGAAGAATCAGAAGCGCCAGCCGAAGCCCACACCGACAAGAATCGGGTCTACCTTGACGCGGGAGACCTTGACCCCAGCGTCGTTCTCGACGTCGCTGCGCACCTGCGCTTTCTTGATGTCCATGTTGAAGAACAGGTTGTTCGTCAGCTTGTAGTCGAATCCGGCCTGGACGGCAAAACCGACATAACTGTCATCCAGATGCAGGCCGGTGACGCCGGGGACGCGCAGCTGGTCACCGGAAAAATCGGAATAGGTGATGCCGGCGCCGACATAGGGGCGGAAGTTGCCGTCCGGATTGAAGTGCCATTGTGCGGTGAGCGTCGGCGGCAGCAGGTAGAAGTGGCCGGCATCGAAGGCACCGATGGCGCTTTGCTTGACCTTCACGTCGTGCTTCTGGGGAACGGTCAGGATCAGTTCTGCGGCGATGTTCTTGGTGAAGAAATAGGTGATGTCGATTTCGGGAATGACCTTGCTCTCGACATGGATCGCGTCCTTGGGAACGGCAAGGCTCGGAATGGGCGTCGAGCCGTTGTAGGTGTCGACATTGACGGCGCGGGCGCGAACCATCCAGTTGCCTTCCTGGGTGGTCTGCTGGGCAACTGCCGGCAAGGTGCTGACGAGTGCTGCCGTGATGGCGGCAAGCTTTAGTGATCTGGACATTTCGGGGCTCCCTTTGCGCTTGGTTATGAAAAATTTGATTTGCGCAAAGTTAATGCCCTACAACTTGTAAGGGTTTGATGCAGGTCAACAAAAATTGATCTATATCATTAAACGCTTATATTTATCATGGGTTGATACAATATGTAACTATATGTTTTTGTGATGCATTTTATTGTGATGTAATCACTACGTGACACGATGCTGGTTTGCTGCGGTGCGGTATTGTTGGTATCTGTCGGGAGGCTGGCGACCCCGGGATGGGCCGCGAATGCGTATCGGAGCGATCAGCAGCGCTGACCCTCGGTCATGCGATTGAAGCCGAATCCCCCGCTCGCGCCGGGGGGCATGATGCAGATCAGCATCCCCAGTGAGTACGCCGATTTCCGCAGATCGGGCGGGAAGGCGGCGAAGGGTACGGCGCGTTCGACCACCGACTTGATGAAAGCGACTTCGTCCTGCTGGTCGGCCATGTTGAGAATCTCGAAACTGCGCAGCGAGCCGTTCGGGTTGAGCCGGATCATCACGGACGCCGTCTTCACCCCCCGGTTGCGTGGATCGGATTTGACGAAGCCTGCGCTCTGGTTGAGTTTCTTGACGAGTGAATCAAGATACATTTCGAGGCTGAAGGGATCGACCGGCGGGCTGTCGGGGATGCGCTCCAGGATCGCTCTCCCGTCGCGGTCCTGCTGCGCCTGCCGCCCCGCCATCCCCCTGGCCATGGCTGTCGAACGTTGGGCCAGCGTCGGCGCCGGCACCGTTCTCGATTGCTCCTCAAGCTCACGCAGAAAGTCGTTCATCTCGGCTTTTTCTGCCACGGTCCATTTCGGTTTCTGCGAGGCCGCTTGACGCCCCTGCGGCTTCTTCATGGCCAATATCTGCTTCCGCTGTTCCTGAGGCTGGGCGGGCTGTGGGACCGGCGAGGGGAAGGGGGGCGGACGACTCGGCGCCAGCCGTGCTTCCAGCCTTTGAGGCGGGGCAACCGTCGTGGCGGCAGAACCCGCCGGCGGGCTTATCTCCGGGGGCGATATTTTCGGCACGAACAGAATCAGGGCATGCAGGACCAGCGAGGCTGCAATGGCGTAATTCAGGGAGCGTTGGCGACGGGATGGAGGAGTGCGCTGCAGGAGCATTGCGCCCATTCTAAATCGACCGGCCCCGTCTGGTGGCGATGGCGCCGGCAACAAATTGCAAGGCACACGTTCAGAATTGCCACAGGACGCCTCGCTGTACGGCTTTCCTTTCGCCGACTGTCTAGCGACGCAGCAGTTGCGTGATGCCGTCGGCCGGCATCGGCCGCCCCAGCAGGTAGCCCTGCACGTCATCGCAGCCGGCGGCGAGGAGCGCTTGCCGTTCGGCTTCCGTCTCGACGCCTTCGGCCAGGGTGTTGAGCTTGAGCTGGTGCCCCATGCCGACGACTGCGTTGACGATCGCCGCCGCATCCGGTTTGCTATCCATGTCGCGAACGAAGGACTGGTCGATCTTCAGGCGATCAACATTGAAGCGCTTGAGGTAGGCCAGGTTCGAGTAGCCGGTGCCGAAATCGTCGTTGGCCAGCTTGAGCCCCAACTGCTTCAGCGCCGACAGGGTTTCAAGCACGTGCGTATCGTCGCCCATGAGCAGCGATTCTGTAATTTCAAGTTCCAGCGCCTGCGCAGGGAGGCCGGTAGCGGCCAGCATCTGGCGCACCCGCAGCAGCAGGTCGTCACGGCGCACCTGTACCGGCGAAACGTTGACCGCGACGGTCAGCTCATGGCCCATCGACCGCCAATGCGCCGCCGAACGACAGGCTTCCTGGAGGACCCAGGCGCCGAGAGGAACGATCTGGCCGTTGTCTTCGGCAACCGGAATGAAGCGTGCGGGCGAAATCCATTCCCCGTCACAATGCCAGCGCACCAGTGCCTCGACACCGGTCATCCGACCGCTGGCGAGTGACCATTGCGGCTGGAAATGCACGGCAAACTCCTGCTGCTGGACAGCCACGCGCAGGCGATTATCGAGTGCCAGCCGCTCCACGGCGCGCGCATTGAGCTCGTCGGTGAAGAAGCAGAAGGTACCGCGCTCGTTTTCCTTGGCGTGATACATCGCCATGTCGGCCGCCTTGAGCAGCGCGGAGGTCGTGTTGCCGTCCTCGGGAAATAGCGCGATGCCGACGCTGGTCGAGGTATGTACGGTTTGCGTACCCAGATCCACGGGGCGCCTCAAGGCCTCGATGATCTGTCGCGCGGTGTGTGCCGCATCGTTGCTGCTGCGCAGTTCCGGCAGCAAGACGATGAACTCGTCGCCGCCCTGACGGCAGACCACATCGGAATCACGCAGGCAGGCGCGCAGCCGGCTGGCAACCTCGCGCAAAAGCCGGTCGCCGACGGCGTGGCCGAGAGAATCATTGACCGTCTTGAAACGGTCGAGGTCGAGGAAAAGAACGCCGACCTTGCGCTCTGCGCGCTTGGCGCGGCCAATCTCTTGCTCAAGCCGTTCGCGGAGAAGCGAGCGGTTGGGTAGCCCCGTCAACGGATCGTGATGGGCCAGGTATTCAATTCTGGCTTGCGCCGCCTTGCGTTCGGTAATGTCGGAAAAGATCGCGACATAGTGGGTCACTTCTCCGGCGGGGTTGCGCACCGCCGAAATGTTCAGCCACTCCGGGTAGATTTCGCCCGATTTGCGCCGGTTCCAGACCTCGCCCTGCCAGCTGCCGGTTTCGGCCATGTGCTTCCACATGGCGGCGTAGAACGTCTGGTCGTGCCGGCCGGACTGCAGGATGCGCGGATTCTTTCCCTGCACCTCGTCGAAGGTGTAGCCGGTAACGTCGGTGAAGGCGCGGTTGACCGACACGAAATTGCCCTTGGTGTCGGTCACGGCAATCGCTTCGCCGCTTTCGGCAAACACCCGGGCCGAAAGGCGCAGCTGGGAAAGCGCCTGCTCCTGCACGATGAGGTGGCCGATGTCGGCGGCGACCGTCTGCAGCACTTCGCTTTCGCCCTTTTCCCAGCGGCGTGGCGTGCGCGTATCGCAAAAGCCGATGAATCCCCACAGGCAACCTTCGACCTCAATCGGCAGCGCGATGAGCGAGGCGACCTTGCGTCGGGCCAGCCAGGCTCTCTCTTCACCGCGAGTCTCGTCCAGGGTGGTGGTAAACGCGCGGCCCTTGTTCAATGCCTCTTCCCAGCGCGAAAAAAGTTGCTGCCATGGCTGGTTCAGCGACTCCTCAAGGCCGAGAAAGGATTCGATGCCTTCGGCACACCATTCATGGCGCAGGCTGGCGAGCGTGCCTGTGCCGTCGGGTCCGGCATGTACTTCGATGACGTTGCCACGATCTGCGTCCATCGCTTCGCCGATCAGGCGCAGTGTTTCGGCAATCGGCGTGTTGCCTTCCTGCCCGGTCAGCAACTGGCTGCCGGCCTGGGCCACGGCACGCAGCAGTTTTTCCTGCCGCTGCAGGGCAGCTTCCGCCGATTTCCGGTGTGTCAGGTCTGCCAGGCCGATGACCAGCCCGGCGCCGTTCAGTTGCGGGTCAAAAAACTCGGCGACCGAGACGAGAACGGGAACAGCCGTGCCATCGTTCGTTCGCCACAGGCCTTCGCTGTTTTCCTGATGCGTCAGCAGCAGGTCGATCCGCTCGCCTTCCGGGTTGCAGCCATGCAATTGCCGCGCACTGAGGTTGCAGCGGTGAATCCGGTGTTCGGGATCGACCAGGAGCAAGGCCAGTGGTGCAGTGTCGAACACGCGGTCGACGAAGTTGCGCGAAACGCCGACTTCCTGAAGGTGATCGAGAAGCGTATTGATGCCGTTGCCCAGCTCGGAGATTTCGTCGTGGTATTTCCCCAGGTGGCGTTCGCTGATGTCGAGCGGCGAGTCTTTGGCGCGCTGGACGAACCCGGAAAGTGCGCGCATCGGCCGGACAAGGCGGAAGTACAGGAAAAGGAAAAAGCCGCCCATGGCCAGGACGGCGATGGCGATCGACGCGATCTGTTGCTGGCGGGCCGTATTGATGCGCCGCTGGGCCGTGGTGACGGCATCGGCGGCATCGCTGGCGAGGATGCCGACAAAACGATTGAGTTCGTCGGTCAGCGCCGCCGTCGAAAAGCGCATATGGGCAATTTCTGCCTCGTCACTGCTGCCCTGGCTACTGTCGGCGAGCAACGACAGGGCCGACGCGCTGACATGGCGGAAGCTGCTGCCAATGCGGCCGTGGTGGGCAAGTGTCTGTGTGTAGTTCAATTCGTTGGCCGGCATGGTGGACAAATGACGGCCAAGTGCCTCATGGGCATCGAAGAAACGGGTGGCCTGAGCGCCGGCTTCGTAGAGCAGCTCCTCGTTGCCTTCGAAGCTGGCCTGATAGACCAGTCGCATCATGTCGACAACGACCTGACGCAACTGCTCGGCTTGTTGCTGGGCCACCAGTTTGGGTGCCAGGCCTCGCTCCAGAAGCGCCTGGTCCGTGCGCAGGTTGTACAGGTTGAGCATGGCGCTGCCGGCGATGAACAGGCACAAGGCGGAAAAGAATGCCCACAGGCCGTTGCGCAGCGAACGAGAATTTCCCGGGCTGGCCATGCTACGGCTTCTTCATCGGCGCGAAGCCGTTCTGTTCGAGCAGTGTCTGCCCTTCGTCGCTCAACAGGAACGATTCCAGCCGTTCGTGCCCGCGTGCTGCCCTGCCCTGTTTTCTGATCAGGCTGATCGGGCGGCAGAGTGGGTAATCGGTTTGCCTGCAGCCGGCAGCACTTGGCGAAAGGCCGTTCAGCTTCAAAGCCTTGATGCGCAGCCCGTGCTGGAGTGCGTCGTCGAAGGCGGCTGCGGATACGTAGCCGATGGCCTGCGGGTCGGCGCCGACATAGAGCACGGTCGCGAGGTTGGAGGCCAGTTCGACGATGCCGGTGGGGATGATGCGGCCGACGCCGAAAGTGTTGTCGAACAGTGTTCTCGTGCCATACGTGGGGCGGCGCGTCACCGGCACGATGGCGCCGCTGTTGCCGGCGCCGACTTGCCGCCAATCGGCAATCTGCCGAGAGAAAATGCCGCGGATGAGGGCGGCATCCGCACGTTCGAGCGGGTTGCGTTCGTTGACGATCAGCAGCAGGCTGTCCAGCGCAAGCGGCAAGGTACGGAATTCCACCTCCTCGGCGGCTGTCAGTTTTCGCGAAACGAGCGCTGCATCGGCGCGGCCGGCGCGCACATCCTCAAGCGCCGTTTCGCTACCCGTGGTGCTCAGGTTGATTTCAAGCGCGTGCCCCTGTTTCAGCGGGACGAGGATGTTCCGTGCGAAGGCGCTGGCGGTAGCTGAACTCGCCAGGCGCAGCGTGGTCGCGGCTGGCGGAGGCGATTTGGCAGCGGTGGTCGAGGCAGCAGGGGCGGCCGGGCTGGCGGCAACAGGCAGCGTGGCCAGAACCGGTGCAATGATCAGTGCTCGCCAGTGTGCCCAATGCAATGCGCTACGTGCCATCCGTTATTCGCTATCCCGACAAAAATGTGGCTGGATTGTGGCGCTCAGCTTACGGCCGGCCATTGATCCTTGTCAAAACACGTCCGGCATTGCCCGGTGCGGGCCAAGAAAAAGCCGCCTCGCGGGCGGCTCTTGTAAAACCGGGGAATTCAGGAAACCCCGAAATTTCGGACTTACAGTTCCTTGGCGTTCTCCGCCAGATATTTGGCGACGCCGTCCGGTGAGGCGGTCATGCCCTTCTTGCCCTTCATCCAGCCGGCCGGGCAGACCTCGCCATGCTCTTCGGTGAACTGCAGTGCATCGACCATGCGCAGCATTTCGTCCACATTGCGGCCGAGCGGCAGGTCATTGACCACCTGGTGGCGCACGGTGCCGTTCTTGTCGATCAGGAAGGAGCCGCGGAAGGCGACGCCGGCGGCTTCGAACTCGACGTCGTAGGCGCGGCAGATATCGTGCTTGACGTCGGCCACCAGCGGGTACTGGACCTGGCCGATGCCGCCCTTTTCAACCGGGGTGTTCTTCCAGGCGAGGTGGGTGAACTGCGA
The DNA here is from genome assembly GCA_030917225.1 of Pseudomonadota bacterium. Taxonomy (GTDB): domain Bacteria; phylum Pseudomonadota; class Gammaproteobacteria; order Burkholderiales; family Rhodocyclaceae; genus Proximibacter. The sequence continues at coordinate 9,335 of JAUPVD010000068.1, read as the reverse complement.
GTCGATCGAAACGCCGATGACTTCGACGCCGCGCTGCTTGAATTCATCCAGGCGGTGATCGAAGGCGATCAGCTCGGACGGGCAGACAAAGGTGAAATCGAGCGGGTAGAAGAACATCACCACATACTTGCCCTTGTAGTCCGAGAGCTTCAGCGGCTTCATTTCGTTGTTGCCGAAGACGGCGGTGGCATTGAAATCCGGGGCTTGCTTGCCTACGAGAACAGCCATGTTTTTCTCCTTGGTTATAAGGGTTGGGGACAAAGACAGAAGAATACTTCGATTCCAGCCGGCGATGAAGGTTCCGCGCGTCAGTCAGTCGGCAGTTGTGCGAACTCGATCAGGGGGGTGTCGTTGTCGCCGGGGGAGACCTCGACCGTACGTACGCTGGCTGCCGGCGGCCCACGCCGGGACCAGTCGACGAGGATGTCCACTGCTGCGGCCGGTCCGCGCACCAGTGCTTCGACACGACCATCGCGTCGGTTGCGGACCCAGCCGGTCAGGCCGAGCGCCCGCGCCTGTTCACAGAGCGACCAGCGGAAACCAACGCCCTGCACGCGGCCATGTATCGACAGGGCAAGCGTTGTGAATTCTGCGACGGGAATCTGGCTCATGGCTCACCTTTGGCTTGGCGCAACTGGCATAATCGTCCGATAAGACAAGGATAACTTCAAGGAGGAGGTACAGCATGGAGGTGGGGTTCCTCTTGTGCTGAGGGCTTTTCTGCTCCTCCCGCTACTGGGAGCATTGCTGGTCGCTGTTTTCCCATCCCGCCGCCCGGAGATCATCCGACGGGCGGCTTTGGCTGTTTCCGCCGCATCCCTGCTGTTTGCGCTGACGCTGGTGTTTCTGTTCGACCCGGCGCTGGCCGGCCAGCAATTCTTCGAAACCCGCCCGTGGAACCCGCGCGTCGGCTCCAGCTTCTCCCTCGGCGTTGACGGCATCTCCCTGCCGATGGTGGTGCTGGCGGCGCTGCTGTGCTTTGTCGCCATGCTCGTGTCGACGACGATCAGTTCCAGCGCCAAATTCTATTTCTCCCTGCTGCTGGTGCTCGAAACCGCCATGTTCGGCGTCTTCATGGCGCGCGACTGGTCGCTGTTCTACGTTTTCTGGGAACTGACGCTGATTCCGCTTTTCTTCCTGATCGACCGCATGGGCGGCGCCAACCGCCACCGTGCCGCGCTCAACTTCGTGCTCTACACGCTGGGCGGTTCGGTCTTCATGCTCGTTGCGCTGCTGCTGCTCTACGATGCCGCACCCGGCCACAGCTTTGCCATGGCCGACATGGCGCAAGGCGGTCGCGGCCTGCCGCCGGCGACGCAATTGCTCATCTTCGCCGGCCTGTTCATCGGCTTCGGCGTCAAGATGCCAGTGTTTCCGCTGCACGGCTGGCTGCCGCTGGCGCACGTCGAGGCACCCAGCCCGATCTCCATCCTGCTCTCCGGCGTGCTGCTCAAGATGGGCAGCTATGGCCTCATCCGCGCCAGTGAAACCCTGCCCGGCGCGATGCTGGCCGTGCAGGACTGGCTGGCGGCACTGGCCCTTGTTTCGCTGGTTTATGGCAGCGTCCTTGCTTGGCGCCAGACCGACCTCAAGCGCATGGTGGCCTACTCCTCGGTGGCGCACATGGGGGTGGTCCTGCTCGGTATCGCCACGCTCAATGTCACCGGGCTTGGCGGCGCCGTCTTTCAGATGACAGCGCATGGCCTTGCTGCAGCGCTGCTCTTCCTGCTTGTCGGTGCGCTCTACCAGCGCACGCACACCCGCGAACTCGGCGAGATCGGCGGCCTGATCGGTCGCGCGCCGCGCCTGACCTTCCTGCTCTCGCTGGCCCTGCTGTCCGCCGCCGGGCTGCCCGGTGGCGCCGGCTTCATCGCCGAACTGCATGTGCTGGTCGGCGGCTTCGATCGCTGGGGTGGGTGGGTGGCAGTGTTGTCGCTGGGGGTCGTCATCAGTGCCGCCTACGCATTGCGCGTCACTGGCCGCCTGTGTCTCGGCGGCACGCCGCATGCCGACCCGCTGCCGGACCTCAATCGTGCCGAATATGCAGCGGCCTCGGCGCTGGCCTTGGGCATCGTCGTTGTCGGCGTCTATCCGGCGCCCCTGCTGGCGCTCTCGGCCGCTTCGGTGCGCGAAATCGCGCGACTGTTCGGAGGCTAGCGTGCACCATCAGCCAGGCCACACCACCGAAATCACCGAAACCACCGAAAGTGCCGCATCCCTGCACGAGCGCGTCACCGCCTGGGTGCACCACCTGGAGCACGTGTTGCCGGCACAGGCGCCGATCCGCAACTTCGTGCATCACAACACGCTGCACGGCTTGCAGCATTTGTCTTTCGCGGAGGCGCTGGCCGAGGCCGCGCGCATCAGCGGGGCGCGGCCTTGGCTGGACGAGACGCAGAGCCGTGCGCTGTATGCTGCCGGCCGCATCGACGACAGCGACCTGGATGCTGCCCTCGACGAGCTTGGGCTGGCCGGGCTCGATGAAATGCTGCCCGCGTTTCCGGCACTGCGCCGCCGCGATGTACTGCGTGCCGCGTTGATTCATGACACGCAGCCTGCGGGTACGGCAAGGCGCCAGTGGTTGCTCGACGAAGGGCGCATCGATGCCGATCTGTGGGCGGCCTGCGTCGCGCTCGATGAAGCCTCGACAGATCGTGTCGCTGCGGTCGACGGCGCGCTGCAATCGCTGCTCGCCGACATTTATCCCGGAGCTCCGGTCACCGCCGCGTGGGAACAGGAGGCGCGCACCCTGTGGCCCGACCTGGTGGCGCGTGTCGGTCGCCAATGGACCTTGTCGTCCTTGCTCTACCGGCTCACCGGCGAAAATGTTTTCGACACCGTGCGGCCGATGCTCATTCGCCATCTCGCTTCGCACCTCGATCTGGGCATGGCGGCATGGCACAACCCGGCACGCGAGCAGGGTTTCTACGCGGCGTGGCGACAGAGCGCCGGTATCGACCTTGGCTGGGAACTCGACGAACTCGTCGCCGCGCGCGACGAAATCGCCGCCTTGCCGGCAGACCCGGTCGATACCATCGGCCGCGAACTGATGCATCTCGGGCCAAGCGAGGCGCACTGGGGCGACTACCTGGAGCGGCTGTCGCTTGAATTGCCGGGCTGGTCCGGCATGTTCCTGTGGCGCGACCAGCACCCGAATCATGCCGGTAGCGAGGCGCCGGTGACGATGGTTGACTACCTGGCAGTGCGACTGGTGCTTGAGCGCCTGCATTGCGAAGACCTGGTGCAGCGCACCTGGGGTTTGCCGCTCTTCCTCTCCGAACTTGGCGACCATTTCCTCAGCCATCCGGCAGAACTCTGGGTGCGCCACACCTTTTTTGCCGGCCGGCTGGCCGAAGCCTGGGCCAGCGAAGCGCAGCGGCTGATTGTCGCCGAGAGTGCCGCCGATGCCGAGTGGCGACGCCTGGCGGATGCGGCAGTGGCGGCGAGTGTGGATGCGAATGTGGATGTGGACGTGAATTCGCCCACCACGGAAACCGATGACGTCTGCTGGGCGCGCTATCTCCTGGCGCAGGCACTGACGCTCGATTCCGCAGCATTGCGGAGTGCCGGCAAGGCCGGCATGGGCGAATTGCTGGTGCTGGCCGGGCAGCTCGACGGCCATCAACGCGGCCATGTCTGGTTGCTGGCCTACGAACGCCACTACCGCGAGCAGATATTTGCTGCACTCGCCGCCAATCATGGGCGTACTCGGCCGAACGAAGCACCGGGCGCGCAACTGGTGTTCTGCATGGATGATCGCGAGGAAGGTACGCGCCGCCACCTCGAGGAAATCAACCCGTCGGTAGAGACCTTCGGCGCCGCCGGTTTCTTCGGCGTGCCGATGTACTGGCGTGGTGTCGACGATGAACAAGCGACTGCACTCTGCCCGGTGGTGGTAACGCCGGCCAACGAAGTGCGCGAGCGTGCCGACGATGAGACGCAACTGGCGCTGCACCAGCGTCGCCGAGCGTTACGCCTGGAGTGGAAGGAACGCCTGCACCGTGCAACGCGCGACAGCCTTGGCGCCGGCCCCTTGATGACCCTGCTCGGCGCGCCACTGGCAGCGGGAACGATGGTGCTGCAGACGCTTGCACCTGCCTGGCTCGGCGATCTCGTGCAGCGCTGGCGTCGCGGTTTCGATCGGCCGGTGTCCACACATGCCGGCGTGTCTTCGCCCGCCGATGCAGAAGCCGCCATGGCGCCGCGTGCGGGTTTCTCCGACAGCGAGCAGATCGATCGCGTTGCCGGTTTCCTGACGAGCATCGGGCTGACCAGGCACTTTGCACCGCTGGTCGTGATCGTCGGCCACGGCTCGAACAGCGCCAACAATCCCCATCTGGCCGCCTACGATTGCGGCGCCTGTTCCGGCCGTCACGGCGGGCCGAACGCGCGCGTCTTCGCAGTCATGGCCAATCGTCCGGAGGTGCGGGCCGGTGTCGCCGCACGCGGCATCGCGATTCCCGACGGCACCTGGTTCCTCGGCGCCGAACACAATACCGGCGACGAGTCGATCGAGTGGTACGACACCGCCGCACTGCCGGCAACGCATCAAGCGGCTTTCGAAACCCTGTTGCGCGATCTCGGCGAAGCCACGCGTCGCCATGCCATCGAGCGTTGCCGCCGCTTTGCCTCTGCCCCTTTTTCCAAGGCGCCGCCAACGGCAGCCGAAGCCAGGCGACATCTTTCCGGGCGCCGCTACGACTGGTCGCAGGCGCGCCCCGAACTTGGCCATGCGACGGTGGCCTCGGCCTTCATCGGCCGGCGCAGCATGAGCCGTGGCGCCTTTTTCGACCGTCGCGCCTTCCTCATCTCCTACGACCCGATCGCCGACGAAGGCGGGCGCGTCCTCGAAGCGACGCTGCTCGCCGCCGGCCCGGTTGGCGCCGGCATCGCCCTCGAGTATTACTTCTCCACCGTCGACAACGAGCGCTTCGGTTGCGGCACCAAGATCATGCACAACCTCGCCGGCCTGATGGGGGTGATGGAAGGCGCTTCCTCCGACCTGCGCACCGGCCTGCCGCGGCAGATGATCGAGATTCACGAGGCAATGCGCCTGCTGGTGGTCATCGAACAGACGCGTGAGGTGGTGACGGCGATCTACGAGCGCCAGCCGCCGCTACGCGAACTGATCGGCAATGGCTGGATCCTGGTCGCAGTGAAAGAACCGGGGTCGGGAGAGATTCATCGCTTCGATCCGGCGCGCGGCTGGTTGCCGTGGCAGGGCGAGGGTGCAGCCAAGGTGCCGGTCGCAACGAGTTCGGCGGCATGGTTGGGCGTGCATCGTGAGCCCTTGCCGCCGGCCTTGCTGGAGTTGCCGGCATGAACGAGCTGCGCTGCATTGCCGAGGCGTTGGCGGCGACCAGTTCGCTGGTCTGGCTGGTGCCATTGCTGCCCCTGCTGGCCGCCCTGAGCATCAGTGTGCGTCTCGGCTTTGCCGTTTCCGGCGATGCGGCCGAGCCGGCGACGGCAGGGCTGGCGCGCGGTGCTGCGCTGGCTGTCTTGCTGTTGCTGGCGACCATTGTGCTCGGCTCGTTTGCTGTCGAAGCACCGAGGGTGGTCGAGCGCGGCGACTGGATGGATGTGCCGGGCGTCAATGTGCCGATCTCCTTCGTGCTCGACCGGTTATCGCTTTCGGTGGCCTGCGTGGTCGCCTTCATCGGCTGGGCGACGCTGCATTTTGCCGTGGCCTACCTGCATCGCGAGCCGGGCTTCCACCGTTTCTTCCTCGCCCTCTGCCTGCTCCTCGGCGGCATGCTGCTGCTGGTGCTGGCCGGCAATGCCGTGGTGTCCTTCGTCGGATGGGAGTTGTGCGGCATCAGTTCGTGGATGCTGATCGGCTATGCCGATGAGCGGCCGACAGCAACCGGCAACGCACTCTTCGGCTTCATCACCAACCGCATCGGCGATGCCGGCTTCCTGCTTGGTATCGGCCTCTCCTTCTGGTGGCTGGGGTCGGTCGAGTGGTCGGCAGTGGCCAGCGGGGCGATTCCCGAAACCGTCAAGGCGCGGTTGCTGGTGCTGGGTTTTGTCACGGCGGCCTTGGCCAAGTCGGCCCAGTTGCCATTCACGCCGTGGATCGCGCGCGCGCTGGAGGGGCCGACGCCTTCTTCGGCGGTCTACTACGGCGCGGTGATGGTGCATGCCGGCGTCTACCTGCTGCTGCGCTGCGAACCCTTGCTCTTGCAGGTGCCGGACATGATGGCGGCACTGGCAGTGGCCGGTGCGGCGACGGCGATCTACGCCTGGCTGTGCGGCCGTGTGCAGACCGACGTGAAGACGGCGCTGCTCTACGCCACGGTCAGCCATGTCGGCCTGATGGTGCTGGCCTGCGGTCTCGGCTGGTTTGCGCTGGCCCAGGGCTATCTGCTGTTGCATGCGCTGTGGCGCGGCTATCAGTTCCTGATGGCGCCTTCGTACCTGCTGCTGGCCCCGTCGCAACCGGCACCGTTGCCGCGCTGGCTCGCGACCAATACCTTCCTCTACACGGCGGCACTGCAACGTTTCTGGATCGACCGTGTCGCGCATGGCCTGCTGACCCGGCCGACGCTGTCGCTCGGGCGCGACGTGCGTGAGTTCGACGATCGGGTGCTCGACCGGCTGATTGGTGCGCCACGCGAACAAGCGCTCGGCGCGGGCTCGCCGGTGCAAGGCAATGGCGTCGCCGGGCGGACGCTCTTGCGTATCTCCGACCTCCTGCAGCAATTCGAGACGCGGCTGGTGCTGGAGGGCGAGGGCGGTGCCATGGCCCGGGCGCTGCAACGCGTCGGCGCGGCGTTGAAGGCCATCGAAGCGCTGCTTGAACAACCACGCTATCTGATGCTGATGGTCATGGCGACTTTCGTGGTGATTATCTGATGAAGGAACTCTACTGGGCCGAACAGGCTGCCTACCCCGTGCTGCTCGCACTGCAACTGCTGCCGCTGATCGGTGGCCTGCTGCTTTATGCCTTGCGCCAGCGCTCGTGGGCGGTTGGTCTCGGTCGGGCCTTCTTCATTGGCGAGTTGTTGCTGGCCGCCGATCTGTATCGCAGCATCGATGCATCGTCTTCGGTGCTGCAACTGGCCGAGCGCGTCAACTGGCTGCTTTACCACACCGGCGCCGACGGCGTGACAGCGCTGTTCGTCATGGTCACGGCGCTGATCGGGCTGTTGTTGTCACTCTACGAACCGGCACGCGAACGCATGGGGCATGCGCTGCTGCTGGTCATCATCCTGCTCTCGCAGTCGGCGCTGATGACCATGCTGGTCACCACCAACCTCATCTGGTTTTCGGCGGCTTCTGGGCTGGAACTGACGCTGGTGGCGGTGCTGCTGCGCATCTGGGCGTCCGGCGACGCCGGCGATCTGGCCTATGCGCGCTTCTTCCAGTATCAGGGCTTCGGCTGGCTGCTCTTCGTCGCCGGTTCGGTAGTCCTGGCCTGGGGGCATGCCGACGCCACCGGCGGCCTGTGGAGTTTCGACCTGCACGACCTGATCCTGACGCCGCCGCTCGGCAAGTTCCAGTCGGCTGCTTTCTTCCTGCTCTTCTACGGGCTGGCCGTGCGCACGCCGCTCTTCCCGCTGCACGGCTGGCTGCCGAACATGACGCAGTACGGCACCATCGCCATTGCCCCGACGCTGCTGCTTGGCGTCAAGGTCGGCATCTACGGCATGGCGCGCTTCATCCTGCCGCTGACGCCGGAGGCCGTCGAGGTCTGGCAGGTGTATGTGGTGGCCTTCGCCGGTACCGGCGTCTTCTTCACTGCCGCACTGGCCCTGCTGCAAACCAACCTGCGCCGGCTGCTGGCCTTCGCCGTGGTCAGCCACACCAGCCTGATCGTCATCGGGCTGTTTACGCTGCATCCGCTCGGTGTGCAGGGCGCCCTGCTGCTGGCGGTGAATTTCGGTTTTGCGGTAACGGTGATGCTGCTGATGGTGGCCTTCGTCTTCAAGCGCACGCAGACCGCTGAACTCTCCGAACTGGGCGGGTTGTTCGAGCGGATTCCGTTCATTGCCGTGGCCTTCCTGATTGGCGGTTTTTCGATTGTCGGCATGCCCGGCACGCCCGGTTTCGACTCGGCGCACCTGGTGCTCGAAGCCTCCATCGAGCGCTTCGGGGCGTTGCCGACGGTGGCCGTTTCCCTCGGCAACGTTGCGGCCGCCGGTTTCCTGCTCTGGGCTTTCCAGCGCGCCTTCCTGGCGCCGCCGCCGGAAGGTGGCGGGCAGCGCGCGATCGAGCGCGTACGGCCGATGGAGTACCTGCTCGGCGGCCTGACGCTGTTCGTGCTGCTGGTTGCCGGCTTCCTGCCCGAGCCCTGGCTGAACCTGACGGAAGTGGCGACACAGGCCATGGTCGCTCGCTTCGGGAGCGGCGGATGAACGCACTGCCCAGTCTGCCAGGCCTGCCTGCCCTGCCCATTCTCTCGATCCTGCTGGCGCTGCCGCTGCTCGGCGCCGCCACCTGTTTCCTGCTGCGCGATGAGCGTATCGTGCGCGCCGTGGCCATCGCCACCGCAACGCTCGCGCTCGCTGCGGCGCTGGCGGCGCTGCTGCTGTTCGACGGCCAGAATGGCGGTTTCCAGTTGCAGGAAAAGCACCTGTGGATCCCCGGTCTGAACGTGCATTACTTCGTCGGCATCGATGGTCTGTCGGTGCTTTTCCTGCCAGCAACGACGCTGCTTTTCCTGTGCGGCATCGTCACTACCGGGCGTGGCGTAAAGCCGCTGCCCAATCTGCACTTTGCGCTGATCCTGCTCTTCGAGACGGCGACACTCGGCATCTTCTGCGCCCTCGATACGCTGCTCTTTTTCTTCTTCTGGGAACTGACGCTGCTGCCGCTCTATTTCCTGATCGGCCTGTGGGGGCTGGGCGCCCACGGCCGCATGGCGGCAACGCGCTACTTTCTAGTGATGCTGGTCGGCGGTGTGCCGCTGCTCTTTGCCTTCATCGCGCTGGCCGCCAACGCCGGCTGGGCCTTCGATCTGCCGACGCTGCTGGCGCAGGAGCCGACACACAATCTGCAGTTGCTGGTCTTCGTCCTCTTTCTCATCGGTTTCGGTGTCAAGGTGCCGGTGGTGCCGCTGCATACCTGGATGCCCTCGCTGGCGCTCGGTGGCCCGGCGGCGGTGACGGCGCTGATGGTCGGCTTGAAGCTCGGCGCCTACGGCCTGCTGCGCTTCGCCATCCCGCTGGCGCCGATGGTGGCCCAGGAGCTGCACTGGCTGCTCGCCGGGCTGGGTACAGTCGGCATTCTTTATGGCGCCGTGGCGGCGCTGGCGCAGAGCAACCTGCGCAATGTGGTGGCCTACGCCAGCGTCTCGCACGTCGGCATGGTCCTGCTGGCGCTGGCCTCATTCT
>JAUPVD010000067.1 GCA_030917225.1 Pseudomonadota bacterium | reverse complement strand
TGTCACCGGCGCCGGCCTATCGCACAAGCGAATGGCGTGAATCCGGACGTAACGAGAAATCTGTGACATTTTCCGCAAAAACCTCACGGGGAGTCCGTGTAACATATTGGTTCCAAAAAAGAACAGCAATGACTGGACAGCCTCGTAGCGATCGGCTGACAGCCAATAGTGGGGACAAAGCAATGCAGACACCCGTCGGCGCCATCGGGCTTGAAGGCCTGATGAACAGGGCAAACATCTATTTCACCAGCGGCTACCGCTTCTCCGGCAGCATTGATGCCGACGCGCTGAAGGCCAGTTTCCTGGCCATTGTCGGCGCCATGCGCAAGTTCGAGTACCGCCTGCACTTCGAGGCGCAGGATCGTTTCGACTGGCGGCACGCAGACAGCCACCGCAGGCACTTCAGCGTCGTCGACTGCGATGATATCGACCGCGGCTTCGCCGAACTTTGCCGGGACAGCCTTTCACTGGCTGCCGACAACGCCCACTGCCCGATGGCACTGACCGTTCTGCGTCAACGCGGCGGCAACGAGTTCATCATTGCGCAGACCTGCGAGCACACCTACCTCGATGCCCGCAGCGCGGAATACCTGTTCAACCATCTGATCGGCCACTACAACGCGCAAATGCGCGGCGACGAGGCACGGCAGCACGACATCGTCGAAGCCGTTCGCCGCGTCCGCACGATCACCGGCGAGAAGATGCTTGAAATCCTCGGTCTCGACGACGAAACACACAACCAGAACCTGGCGGCGCTCGGCCGCTATGCCGTTGCCGACGACGGCGGCCATGCGATTCCGTTGCGCGACGTGCCGGGCTGCCTGGAAAACTATCGCAAGCAGCGCTTTGCGCCCATCTCCCGCTTCTTTGCGCTCGGCGACCTGCTCAGCCATTGCCGCCAACGCTATCCTGAGGTGACGCAGAACAGCGTGATCTGCGCCGCCCTGGCCAAGGGGTTCTACGACCTCAACCGCCAGACCAAACAACTTCAGGAACGGCAGACCATCAGCTTCAAGATGCTCTCCGACCTGCTCGCCCCGGAACTGCGCGAATCTTACGGCGGCAACTACATTGCCTTCGTGCCGGTCAGCGTCGATGGCCAGCTGCCGGTCGAGGAAATCGCCCGCCAGATCCACGAACGTGTGCGCGAGTTCAAGACAGGCAAGATCGACGTCAGCCTCTTCCGGGCCGTCGAGGATGCCACCCGGGAAGGCCTGGTCGGCACGGCCGACGATGCGCTGTCCTTCGTCGTCACCAACTGGAACAACTACACCTTCCTGAACCAGCCCGACTATCTGCATGGCTGCACTTCGCTGCGGCACCACAGCGGCGTCAATATCGACCCGAGGGACACCCTGGGGGCCGTGCTGGTGAATCGCCCTATCCTGGTCATCAACCTCTCCTCGCCGAACGAGGTCTGCCTCTCGCTCTTCCCGTCGTTGCGGGCGGAAGCCGAGAACGAGGCGGTCGTCGAATACATAGGCAAAGTCTTCGGGCAGTAAGCAGTAGCGGCAGGGCATGGAACGAAGCACCGGCGCACGAACACACTGGCCGGACACGAACAGAGGGCACGGATGGTATTTCACGAGAGTTCCGGTTATCGGCTGACGGTGCAGCTTCATGACGACCGGCAAACCCGCGTCTACCGTGCACGCCGGCTGATCGACGATTTTCCTGTCGTACTGAAGGTTCTCAGCGACGAGCAATCGCTGACCGAGGCTCTGCCACGCTATCGACGCGAGTTCGACATCACCCGCTCGCTGACCGACATCGAAGGCGTCATCAAGGTCTACGACCTGCTCACCATCCAGAACTCGGTGATGATCGTTGCCGAGGACATCGGTGCCGAATCCCTCGACAAGGTGTGGAAGCGCAGCCAGCCCGACCTTGCGAAGACCCTGGACATTGCAGCCAGGCTGGCCGGCATCCTGGGCGAAATCCATCGCCACAACGTCATCCACAAGGACATCAACCCGGCCAATATCATCTGGAACGAGCAGACAGACGAACTGCGCATCATCGATTTCGGCATTGCCTCGCAACTGTCGCAGGAACAGCAGGAGTTCCAGAGCCCGACGCAACTCGAAGGCACCCTAGCCTACACCTCGCCGGAGCAGACCGGACGCGTCAACCGCAAGATCGACTACCGCTCCGATCTTTACTCCTTCGGCATCACGCTCTACGAACTGCTGACCGGCACGCTGCCTTTCGCCTCGCGCGAAGGCATCGAACTCGTGCACGCACATATCGCCCTGACGCCGCCACCGCCGCATCAGATCAACCCCAGGGTTCCGATAGTCATCTCGCGCATCGTCATGCGCCTGATCGAGAAGATGGCGGACGATCGCTACCAGAGCACCTGGGGCATCAAGCATGACCTTGATCAGTGCCGCGCCCAACTGCGTAGCACCGGCAGCATTACGCCTTTCACGCTTGGCGAAGGCGACATCCCCCTCCGCTTCCACATTCCGCAAAAGCTCTACGGCCGCGACGACGAAGTGGCCACGATCATCACCGCCTTCGACCGCGCCGCCACGGCGGACGCCGAATTGCTGCTGGTCAATGGCGCACCCGGCGTCGGCAAGAGCGCACTGGTACACGAAGTGCATCAGCCCGTAACCGAGCGTCGGGGGAATTTCGTTTCCGGGAAGTTCGACCAGTATCAGCGCGACGTGCCGTTCTATGCCTGGATGCTGGCCTTCCAGGATTTCTGCAACCTTCTGCTGCAGGAAGACGAATCGTCGCTGGAGAAATGGCGTACCCGCATCCTGGCCGGCATCGGCAACCTCGGCCGGGTGCTCACCGACGTCGTTCCGTCGATCGAACTGATCATCGGCCCGCAACCCGAGGTCTCGCCGCTTGCCGGCGAACAGGCGCTCAACCGCCTGAACTACGTGTTCGGCAACTTCATCAAGGCCATCAGTACCCGCGAGCATCCGCTGGTCGTATTCATCGACGACTGGCAGTGGGCCGACTCCGGCTCGCTCTCCCTGCTCCGCTTCATCATGAGCGGCAACCGCTGCAGTCATCTGCTGGTGATCTGCGCCTATCGCGACAGCGAAGTCAGCGCCACCCATCCGCTGTCGCTGGCTCTCGCAGACATCACCCGCAACGGCGGCACCGCCAGCACCATTCACCTGCAGAGCCTGGCGGCGGAAAACGTGCGGCAACTGATCGGCGATGCCCTCGGCAACGCACCCGGACTCGAAGAGCTTTCCCGACTGGCCTACGAGAAGACGCAAGGTAACGCGTTCTTTCTCGTTCAATTGCTCAACGACCTGCACGAGCGCTCGGTCATCGTCTTCGACCGTGCGAAGCGCTGCTGGACATGGCAGCAATCTGAAATTCAGGCGGCAGCCATCGCCGACAACGTCGTTTCGCTGATGGCCGAGCGCATCCGGAACCTGCCCGGAACGACGCAACAGGCATTGATTCACGCCGCCTGCATCGGCGACCGCTTCTCGCTGGAAACACTTTCCCGCCTGCTCGCCAAGCCGGCGCACGTGGTTGCCGAAGACCTTGAACTGGCACTGCAGGAGGGCATACTCGTCCCGCTCGGCTCGGGTTACCGCTTCGCCAGGCAAGCGGGCAACGCAGCGCCGGAGCACTACCAGTTCGTTCACGACCGGGTGCGCCAAGCGGCCTACAGCCTGCTCGCCACCGATGCGGCTGAAGGCGTTCACCACCACATCGCCCGCACCTGGCTGGACGAATCCAGCAGCGAGGACCATGAGCGCAGGATCTTCGACATCGCCAACCAGTACAACGCCGGCCGGCGCCTGATCGAAGGCCCCATCCGGCTGAATGAACTGCTTGCGATCAACCTGCGCGCAGGCCTGCGCGCAAAGCAGGCCGCCGACCACACCACGGCACTCAACTACCTGCGGCTGGCCAACGAACTGCGCTCCCCGCGCTGCTGGCAGGACCACCCGGAACAGACTGCCGAACTGCTGCTCGCAGCCTCGGAAGCAGCCTTCCTGTGCAAGGACTACACGGCAATGGAGACCTGGCTTGAGGATTACCTCGCCCATGTCGATCAGCCGCTGAAACAGGTTGAAGGCCTGAAGATCAGACTGCAGGCGCTGGTCGCCCAGAACCGCCTGCAGGAAGCAGTCGACGTTGCGTTGCACGGCCTGACGCTTGTCGGTACCCACCTGCCCAAATCACCCGGCAAGCTGAAGGTGCTGGTCGGGCTGATCCGGACACGGATGGCTGTCAAGCGCAAATCGTTCACCGACCTCTACGTACTGCCGGAAATGACCGATCCGGACAGGTTGGCAGCGATGGAGTTGCTCGGCCTGCTGCTGCCTCCTGCTTACTGGACCTCTCAGGAACTGCTCGCGTTGGTCGTCTTCCAGATGGTGCGCGAAACGCTGACCCACGGGTACTCACCGAATGCCGGTTACGGCTTGAGCTGGTGGGGAATCACCCAAAGCGCGCTGCTCGGCAAGATCGATGCCGGAACGGTGTTCGGCGAATTCGCCATCGAGCTCGCGCGCAAGCACCGGCTCAAGCTGCAGCAACCGCTGTTCTTCTCCGGCTGGATCATCCACAAGTACAAGCACCCGCTGCGCGAATCCCTGCCACTGCTTGAGCAGACCTATGCCGTCTCGCTTGAAAAGGGCGATTTCGAATATGCCTCCTATGCGCGCAACAACCAGATGCAGATGCTGTTCCACTGCGGCACCAGCCTGCCGGAACTGCTGCCGGAGATGGAGCGCGCGCACAGCGACCTGCTCCGCTTCCAGGTCGGCTCTTCGCTGTACTGGAACGATATCTGGTGGCAGACGGCGAGGAACTTCACCCTGGAAGCAAGCCCGCCCGATACGCTCGCCGGGCCGGCCTACGACGAAAATGTCTCGCTGCCGCAGCACCTCAAGGTTGAGGACCACAGCACCCTGTTCCTGCTGTTTTGCGCCAAGACCATGCTCGCCGTTGTCTTCAACGACATACCGCAGGCGGTGGTGCATGCCAGGGCTGCACGTGCCAGCCTGAAAGGCGGCGTCGGCATGCACGCCGAGCCGCTCTTCCATTTCTACGAATCGCTGGCGGTACTCGCCGATGTCGACGGGAAAGACCATCGCCTCCGCATCGTCGCCCTGCGCATGGCAGCCCGGAATCAGAAAAAACTCCGGCACTGGGCCGACCACGCTCCGATGAATTACCAGCACCACTGGTGCCTGGTCGAGGCCGAGCGGATGCGCATCAACGGCCAGAGCGAAGACGCCATTCGCTACTACGAAATGGCGATCGACCTGGCACGCGACAACGGCTTCATTCACGAAGAAGCACTGGCCTACGAGCTGGCCTCACGTTACCACCAGCAGCAGAAACGCGAACGCATCGCCACCCACTATCTGCGGCAGGCCATGCAGCTTTATGAACGTTGGGGAGCGCTGGCCAAAGTCGCCCAGTTGCGCGCGCGCCACCCACTGCAGTTGCCGACCCAATCGCAGTCAACGGGGCCGCATCATGCGATGCACACACGAACGTTGCATAACAGCTCGCAGAGCGGCGAAACCTTCGACCTGGCAGCAGTGAGCGAGGCATCACGGGCGATTTCCAGCGAGATCGTCATTGAAAAACTGGTCACCACGCTGCTCAGGATCGTTATCGAACACTCCGGCGCACAAAAAGCGGCCCTTATCCTCAGGAACGAAAAGGAATTCCGTGTCGAGGCGATCGGCATTGCCGGTGACGAGGTCAATGTCGTCGTTGAGGCAATTCCGGTCGACGAGCGCGGCGACCTGCCGCTGCCGCGCTCGCTGATCCAGTATGTCGGCCGCACCTTGCGCTCGATGGTCATCGACGACGCCCGGGCGCAGACCCCCTTCGCCCGCGACCCTTACATCCTCCGGGAGCGCCCGCTTTCGGTGCTCTGCGAGCCCATCCTGCAACAGGGCAAGCTGATCGGCATGCTCTATCTCGAAAACAACCTCATGGCTGGCGCCTTTACACAAGGGCGGCTGGAACTCCTGAGAGTGATCTCCGCACAGGCGGCAATCGCCATCGAGAATGCCAGCCTCTATGGCCAGCTCGAAAACAAGGTTGAGGAACGAACGCAGAAACTGCAGGACTCACTGGCCATCCAGGAACGGCTGTACGCCGAACTGCAAGCCTCCAGTACCGAACTCGAAGCCACTTATGCCCAGTTGCGCGATGCCAACCGTCTGCTCGAAGAACGAGCCAACACCGACGGTCTCACCGGGCTTGCCAACCGCCGCCGTTTCAGCGAACACCTGGAATACTCGCTCGGCCGCTGCATCCGGGAACGCCTGCCGCTCTCGCTGATTCTCTGCGACCTGGACAACTTCAAGCTCTACAACGACCTCTACGGCCACGTTGCCGGCGACGACTGCCTGCGCCTCGCTGCCGATGCCATCCGGTCGGTATTCTGCCGCGACACCGACCTGGTTGCCCGCTATGGCGGCGAGGAGTTCATCATCATTCTGCCGGCGACCGAAGCCGATGAGGCGGTACACATGGGTGAGCGCATGCGCCAGCGGATCGCCGACCTCGGCATCGGTCACCAAGGCAACGGCATGCACGGCGTTGCCACCATCAGCGTCGGTTGCTATACCGTGCGCCCGACGCCGGAAACAGAGATACATTCGGTCATCGAACACGCCGACCGCGCGCTCTATCTCGCCAAGGGCCGCGGCCGCAACTGCCTGGTCAGCCTGCCGTAGCACGCCGCCAGCGGCACCACCAGACCTCACTGAAAAGGATTCCCCATGTCCACTCGTTTTGCCGTACGCGGCGAATACATCCAGCTTGATCAATTGCTCAAGGCCACCGGCCTCGCCGACTCCGGCGGCAACGCCCACGCCGCCATCAGCGACGGGCTGGTCAGCGTCGACGGCGAAGTCGAGACACGCAAGCGGGCCAAGCTGCGGCCGGGGCAGCGGGTGGTGTATGCGGGGGAAGAGGTGGAGTTGGTGGGTGAATAGCGGGACACGGCGTGTGCGATTCTTGCTGTTCGCTAGGAGACTGCAAGTCGGCCGTTGCGGCCCTTGGGTTACTGGTCAGCTTAAGGCGGCAATACCTCGGTTTGCTGCCGCTCAACATGAAAGCGAAATTTCAAAGTGCCGGGGTCTCATTTATCGACCGAAGCTTTACTTTTTGCTTATTTTTAAGGCAAAATGCGTTCAGCTCATCCACCATGCGTGGAAGGAGTAACGAAGCCGCCTCCGGGCGGCTTCAGCCTTTCTGGGCCTGCTGGCGGCAGTATTCCTCGTATTCCCGTTCCAACTTTCGCTGCCGGTGCGGCT
>JAUPVD010000066.1 GCA_030917225.1 Pseudomonadota bacterium | reverse complement strand
CAACGATCGGCATCGGCATGAAGGTAGCGGTCTTGCCGTACTGGTGGGCAACGTTGTGCACCACGTACTTGAGGATCTGGGTCCAGTCGGCGCGCTTGACCAGCGTGCTGAAGACGGTACCGATTTCGCACTGGCCGGCAGTCGCCACTTCGTGGTGATGCACTTCGACCGGCACGCCGATCGATTCGAGCGTCAGCACCATGGCCGAGCGGATGTCGTGCAGGCTGTCGACCGGCGGAACGGGGAAATAACCGCCCTTGACGGTCGGGCGGTGGCCGGAGCCGCCACCACCTTCGGTCTTCTCACCCGATGCCCAAGCGGCTTCGGACGAGTAGATCTTCAGGTTGCAACCGGACATGTCGACGTTCCATTCGACGGAGTCGAAAATGAAAAATTCAGGTTCCGGACCGAAGTAGGCGGTGTCACCAATGCCCGAGGCCTTCAGGTAGGCTTCGGCGCGCTTGGCGATCGAACGCGGGTCACGGTCGTAGCCGCGGCCGTCGGTCGGATCGACGACGTCGCAGGACAGCACCACGGTGGTTTCGTCGAAGAACGGGTCGATGTAGGCGGTGGCCGGATCCGGCATGAGCAGCATGTCGGAAGCCTGGATACCCTTCCAGCCGGCGATGGAGGAACCATCGAACGCGTGGCCGGATTCGAACTTGTCTTCGTCGAAGGCGCTGATCGGCACGGTAACGTGCTGCTCTTTGCCACGGGTATCGGTGAAGCGGAAGTCGACGAACTTGACGTCGTTTTCCTTGACCAGCTTGATGACGTCTTGCGGGGTTGCCATAGTGCGAAGTCTCCTGAGCAGGCGCCGGCAGGGCCGGCAGATTTCAAAAATTGTGCGTGGCCTTTGGAGCAGAAAGCATGCCAGCCGGCCACAGGGGAACTTCGTATTGTGCCACAAGCCAAAGCTGCAAACCCGTGGTTTTTGCTGGCACCAACACTGTGCGAAATTATGCGGTCGCGCACCCTAATGGTGCATTTCTGCAAAAGGCGATCTGCCCACATCTGCCGTATACTTGCACCCCCGCCGAATATCGATGACCACGGAACCAACACATGGGCCGGCTGACTGAAATCCTCCACCTCGCCAGAACACGCGGCGACACGGCCACCCCGCCACTGGCTTACGCAGGCGCGCTGACGCCGCGGGAGGCATTTGAACTCTGGCGCCTGGCACCTGGCGCCAGAATGGTGGACGTACGCACGCGTGCCGAATGGGTCTGGGTCGGCCGCATTCCCGACGCTGTCGAGATCGAATGGCAGCACTGGCCGGACGGCGATACCAATGTGAATTTTCTTGCCCAACTGCGCCAGCAGGTCGACCACGAATCGCTCGTGCTTTTCATCTGCCGCAGCGGTGTCCGCTCGCACCATGCCGCAGCACTGGCCACTGAGGCCGGCTGGACGAACTGTTACAACGTGCTGGAAGGTTTTGAAGGCGACAAGGACGCCAACGGCCAGCGCGGAAAAATCGGGGGCTGGCGCCACGCCGGCCTGCCCTGGACCAACTGAACCCTATCCGCAGAACTCAGCATGCAGACTTCGACTATCGCCTTTGACGCCTTCAACCAGCTCAAGGACAGCGCCGCCCAGGAACGCGTTCGCGCCGCCCGCGCCCGCCTGGGCAAGCGGGCTGTCCTGCTTTGCCACCATTACCAGCGCGCCGATGTCTATCAGCATGCCGACCTGACAGGAGATTCGCTCAAGCTGTCTCGGTTGGCCTCACAGACCGACGCCGAGTTCATCGTGTTCTGCGGCGTGCACTTCATGGCCGAAGTGGCCGACATCATGTCCTCATCAGCACAGACAGCCATCCTGCCCGACCTCGCCGCAGGTTGTTCGATGGCCGACATGGCCAATCTGGCCAAGGTCGAGCGCTGCTGGCGCGAACTGAACGAAGTGCTCGGCGATGCCGAGGCACAGGTCACCCCGGTCACCTACATCAACTCCGCCGCTGACCTGAAGGCCTTCTGCGGCGAACGCGGCGGCATCGTGTGCACCTCGTCGAATGCCGGCACGATTGCCAAGTGGGCATTTGCCCGGCGCGAAAAGGTACTGTTCTTCCCCGACCAGCACCTCGGCCGCTGGACTGGCCACAACCTGGGCATCGCTATGGACGAGATGGTCGTCTGGGACCCGGACCTCGAATTCGGCGGTCTCTCGCCCGATCAGATCCGCAAGGCAAAAATCCTGCTCTGGAAAGGCCACTGCTCGGTTCACCAGATGTTCCAGGAAAGCCACATCAAGCGCTGGCGCGAGCAGCACCCGGAAGGCATCGTCATCTCGCACCCGGAGTGCAACTTCGAGGTCTGCCTCAACTCCGACCATGTCGGCTCGACCGAGCACATCGTCAAGACGATCAAGGAAGCACCACCCAACACGCAGTGGCTGGTCGGCACCGAGTTGAACCTCGTTGACCGGCTAGCCAACGAGGTCAAGCCGGAAGGCAAGATCGTCCAGTTCATGGCGCCGACCGTCTGCATGTGCTCGACGATGCAGCGCATCGACCCGCAGCACCTGGCCTGGACACTGGAGAACCTGGCCGACGGCAACATCGTGAACCCGATCCGCGTGCCGCCGCACGAGGCGGCGTTGGCAAAGCTGGCACTGGAAAGGATGCTCGCGGTATCCTGACCGGATGGACAGAGACAACCGCGCCGCACTCCGCATCACCACCTACAACATCCACAAGGGCTTCTCGCAGTTCAACCGTCGCATGATGGTGCACGAACTGCGGGAACGCCTGCGGCATCTCGATTCCGACATCGTCTTCCTGCAGGAAGTGCAGGGCCTGCACCTGCACCACGCGTCCAACCACGAGAACTGGCCAGAGGAACCGCAGCACGAGTTTCTGGCGGAAGATTTCTGGCACTCGACCGCCTACGGACAAAACGTCGTCTACGACCACGGCCATCACGGCAACGCCATCCTGTCGCGCCTGCCGATCGTCGGCTCGCACAACCAGGACGTCACCCATCTGCAGTTCGAGCGGCGCGGCCTGCTGCATTGCCAGATCGCGTTGAGCGACGGCAGCACGGCGCACTGCGTCTGCGTGCACCTGTCGCTGTTCGGCCGCTCGCGCATCCGTCAGATGACGGCACTCGCCGACTACCTCGATGGCATTGCCCCGAATGGCACGCCACTGATCATCGCCGGCGACTTCAACGACTGGCGCAACCGGGCCGACGACGTTCTTGCGCAACGCCTTGGGCTGACGGAAGTGTTTGGCGGTGTCGCCGGCCGGCCGGTCAAAAGTTTTCCTGCCGGATTGCCGATGTTCCGCCTCGATCGCATCTACGTACGAGGCTTCGCGGTCGAGCGCGCGGTAGTCCATTTTGGCGCGCCTTGGTCGAAGATTTCGGACCACGCGGCGCTGTCGGCACAACTGGTTCGCGATGCCGGCTGAGTTTCTTCCCGGCAATCGCCTGACCTTGCTGGATAGCGGCGGCGAGTTCTTTCCGGCGCTGATTGCCGCCATTGACGGGGCGCAGCACACCGTCAGCTTGCAGACCTACATTTTCGAGGACGACCGCAGCGGCCGCAGTGTCATCGAGGCGATGAAACGCGCCTCCGCCCGCGGCGTCGTTG
>JAUPVD010000065.1 GCA_030917225.1 Pseudomonadota bacterium | reverse complement strand
TCTTCCGATCTAGCAGGGTGCCTATCGCAAGGAACTGGCCAGTCGCTATCCGGACTACGTCAACCTCGTCGATCCCAAGCCGGCCACCATGGCCGAGATTCAGGCCGCGCTGAAACCCGATGAGGCCGTGGTTGCCCTGTATTCGGCGCACGACAGGACCTACGTCTGGACGCTGACGCCGCAGCGTGCCGGATTCCAGGTCGTTGCGGTCGAGCGTCAGCAACTGGCTGCGGATGTCGCCAGGGTTCGCAGTTCGCTGGATCTGAGCGATGGCACGGTCAAGAAGTTCGATGCGGAGCGCGCGCAGGCCTTGTATCAATTGCTGCTGTCACCGGATGAAGCCCTCTGGGCATCGAGCAAACTGCTGAATGTGATTCCCCACGGTGCGTTGGGGCAGATTCCTTTCGGACTCCTGCTGACAGCTGCCCATCAATCCTCTGCCGGAAATGCAGCTGCGCCGTGGTTGATCCGCCGGATTGCCGTCGCACAGCAATCCTCCGCCAGCAGTTTTCTTGCCCTGCGGCAACGCAATCCGTCCGCAGCGACGCGGGAAAATTTCATCGGCTTTGGCGACCCGGTGTTCATGGGCGGCAAGCATGCTGCGGCCTCGGGAAAAATAAGGAATCTCCGTCTGGTGTCGCCGGTGACAGCGAGCACACCGGAAGGTGGCACAGGAAATGTTGCTGGTGACGCCTTCGCCCGACTGTCGCCGCTGCCGGACACGCAGCTCGAACTGGAAGAGATGGCGCGGGCGATCAAGGCAGACCCGCGCAAGGACCTTTTTCTCGGCGCCCGCGCCACCGAAGGCAACGTCAAGCGCAGCCGGCTGGCGGGCTACCGGGTCGTGGCATTTGCCACGCACGGGCTGGTGCCGGGTGAGCTGGTCGGTCTGGATCAACCGGCGCTGGCGCTGGCCAACCCGCTCTACAGCAACGACAAGGAGAACGATGGCCTGCTGACCCTGGAGGAGGTGCTTGGCCTGCGCCTCGATGCCGAGTGGGTGGTGCTCTCCGCCTGTAATACCGGGTCGAGCGACGGCCTGCAGGGCGAGGCGGTATCCGGGCTCGGGCGCGGCTTCTTCTTTGCCGGCGCGCGTAGCCTGCTGGTCTCGAACTGGGCGGTGGAAACGGTTTCGGCACGCCTGCTGACCACCGGCGTGTTCAAGCTGCAGATGGAAGATGCCGGGCTGACGCGTGCCGAGGCACTGCGGCGTTCGATGTTGAAGCTGATGTCACAAGGAGAGATCGACTATGCACACCCGGCCTTCTGGGCGCCGTTTACGCTGGTTGGCGATGGCTATCGCTGATCGCGGGCTGAAGTTTGTCGTTGCCACAGCCGCTGCCTCAGTCTTGGCACTGTCCGGATGTGCGGGCTATGCCGGCAAGGGGCTGGAACCCGGTGTCGCCGGGTTGGCACAGGTAACGGCGACGATGGGCGAACCGGCGATGCAATGGCGGGATGCCGATGGCTCCCTGCAGCTTTCCTATCCGCGCGGGCCGGAGGGACCTCATTCGTTCATGGTCTTTCTGGGGCCGGACGACCGTCTGCAGTACATCGACAACGTGCTGACCGACCGGTACTTTGCGCGCATCGTACCGGGCAGCACGACACAGACCGAGGTGCTGCGCCTCCTTGGCCCACCGACGCCGCAATGGACCAGCTATTTCGCGGCGCGCGACGAGCTGGTCTGGGAGTGGCTGTACTGCGACGGCAGCAACCTCATGGCCAAGTTCGACGTACTGTTCGATGGCCGGGAGGGGGCGGTGAGAACGACGTTTTCCCGACCTTATTATCGTGGGCAGGATGGTGGTGTCCCGCCTTGCGGTCAGATGCCTTAGCGCAAGGCGCCGCCCATCGCTTCGCCCATGCGCAGCGGGCGTGCTGGCTGCCACGCCGGGTTGAAGCTGAGGGTGTCCTTCGGGAAGAGCATGACCACGGTGGAACCGAGCAGGAAGCGACCCATCTCTTCGCCCTTCTTCAGCACGATGTTCTGGTCGTCGTAGCGCCACTCGCGCAGCACGCCGGGGCGCGGCGGGTTGACCACGCCATGCCACACCGTGGCCATGCTGCCGACGATGGTGGCGCCAACCAGCGTCAGCACGAAAGGGCCACGTATTTGCGTTGAATCAGTTTCGAAGACGCAGACCACGCGCTCGTTGCGGGCGAAGAGGCCGGGAACGCCACGTGCCGTCGTCGGGTTCACCGAGAACAGCGCGCCGGGCACGTGGATCATGCGTGTCAGGCGGCCGTCGCAGGGCATGTGGATGCGGTGGTAGTCGCGCGGGCTGAGGTAGAGCGTGGCGAAACTGCCGTTCTCGAATTTCGCCGCCAGCTCGCGGTCGCCGCCGACCAGTGCAGCAGTCGAGTAGCTGTGGCCCTTGGCCTGGAAAATCTGGTCGCGCTCGATGGGGCCGAACTGGCTGATGGCGCCGTCCACCGGGCACAGATAGTCGGCCTCGGCGAGCGGGCGCGCACCCTCACGCAGCGGGCGCGTGAAGAAATCGTTGAAGCGCTTGTAGCTGGCGATATCCGGGTTGGCGGCTTCGCTCATGTTCACACCGTAGCGGCCGACAAACCAGCGGATGAAGGCGGTAGTCAGGCTGCCAGCCTCGGCGCCGGCGAATTTGCCGGCAAGGGCCGTGAGCGCCTGTTTCGGCAGGAGGTACTGGGGGATGACGGCGAGGCGATCGGACACGTTGCGAACCTGCAGGAATGACGACTGTCAATTATACCGGCTCGCTCGGCCGACACGCCGTGCGCGCGCCGGCATGGCACGCTAAGATGACCGGCTGGATGAAGCGCAAGGACTAAAAATCATGGATCAACGCAAAGCCTTTTACGTCGACGGACGCTGGGTCGCCCTGCAAAGCGAGGAGGCAATCGCGGTCGATTGCCCGATCGACGGCTCGGCGCTGGCAACGATCCCGGCGGGCACCGCACAGGATGTCGATACCGCTGTTCGCGCGGCACGCGCTGCCTTTGAAAGCTGGGCCGCGACGCCGGTGGCGCAGCGCGCGGCATTCCTGAAGAAAATTCAGGAGCAGCTCAAGGCCCGCACCGACGACATCGCCACCACCATCACCCGTGAAATGGGCATGCCCTACAAGCTCTCGCAGCGCGTGCAGGTCGGTTCGCCGACGGCGACCTTCGGCATGTACGCCAAACTGCTGGCCGACTTTTCGTTCGAGGAGCAGGTCGGCAATTCGAAGGTTTTGCGCGAACCGGTTGGCGTGGTCGCGGCGATCACGCCGTGGAACTACCCGCTGCACCAAATCGCCGCCAAGGTCGCAGCAGCGATGGCGGCCGGCTGCACGGTCGTTCTGAAACCCTC
>JAUPVD010000064.1 GCA_030917225.1 Pseudomonadota bacterium | reverse complement strand
GCTTGACTGACCCGCCCTATGGTCTGGGTGGGCACGACACAGCCAAAAATGACTACGATAAATTCAAAGACACAAAAGAAAACGTGGCAAGTATGGCAAGCCAGTGGCTACCGATTGCCAGAGAAATCGCGCCAACAGTAGTTTTCTCGTGTGGTGTGACAAGGCAGTGGTTATACCCCGAACCAGAGTGGGTTATGTGCTGGTTTTATGGTGCAGGTCAAGCAAGTTCTCACTTTGGGTTTAGCTGTTGGCAGCCTTTTCTATGTTATGGGCGCGATCCTGCATTGGCCACTGGTCAAGGAAGAAGGCCGGACGCGGTTAATATGAACACGCCAGCAAATGCTGCCGATATTGATCACCCGTGCCCAAAGCCGGTAGCGTTATGGGTATGGTTTATCAGTAGATTGAGTTTCAAAATAGGCGAGCTTTTTTATGAGCCATTCGGCGGCAGCGGAACCGGAATTATTGCAGCAGAGCAGACGGGAAAGCGTTGTTATGCAATGGAGTTGTCGCCGGATTATTGTGACGTAGCAATTCGCCGCTGGCAAGCCTTCACTGGCAAGCGTGCCACGCTTGAATCCACCGGCGCGGAGTTTCCCGGCTAAATGGCTTCCCTTGCCGACCTTCAAGCGGAGCGCGAGCGGCTCAAGGCTGCCAATGCTAAGGCCGAGTTCGATCTAGCAAATGCTGACACGGTAACAAAGGCGGACGCTGTCTATGCGGGGCGTGCCATTTATCGGCTGCTGCTCGACGCGCTGGCGGCGGCGGGGTCGGATTTCGTGTCGGCCATCGCCGGCGAGCGCGACGAGACGCGCGTGCATTACCTGCTTTCCGAGGCCGCGCACCAATGGGCCACCGCGCTCGGCGAAAAGGCCGCGGCCGCCACGCCGATGCTGCCCGAGGTCGGCGACCGCTTCCGCCGCGGCGTCAAGCCGCGCGACCTCATCGCCGTCTCGCAATGGGCCGAGCGCCACCGCGAGCTGCGCTCCGGCACCAACGCGCCGGGGCCGTGGCACAACGCGCTGACGCCCTACCTGGTCGAGATCATGGATGCGCTGTCCGAGCATTCCAGCGTGCGGCAGGTCACCTTCATGAAGTCGTCCGGCGTCGGCGGCACCGAGGCCATGTTCAACTGGATCGGCTACCTGATGCACCACCTCGGCAACAAGGATTTGCTGTGCGTGATGCCGACGCTGGAACTGCGCGACCGCTCGTTCAACCCGCGCCTGGCCAAGATGATCGACGAATCGCCGGCGCTGGCCGGGCTGGTGAGCACCGCCAGGCGCGACCGCGCCAACCGCGGCGACCTGCTCGAATACGGCGCCCGCTCGCGCATCATCAAGGCCGGCGCCAATTCGCCCGATTCGCTGCGTTCCGACCACTTGCCATACGTCATTTGCGACGAGGTCGACGCCTTCCCCTGGGACGTCGGCGGCGAAGGCGACCCGATGACGCTGATCGAGAACCGCCAGCGAACCTACACCCGCGCGAAAACCTACCTGGTCAGCACGCCGACCAAGGAAGGCGCCAGCCGCATCACCAAGCAATACGCGCGGAGCGACATGCGCCGGTATTATGTGCCGTGCCCGCATTGCGGCGAATACCAGCCGCTCGAATTCGGCGGCAAGGCTGCGCCCTACGGCCTCAAGTTCCGACGCGCGCCCAAGGAAGAAGGGCAGGAAGGCCCGGAACAGGTCGCCGCCGCCTGGTATGTCTGCCGCGAGTGCGCCGCCATCATCGAGGAAGCCAGCAAAACCGACATGCTCGCCCGCGGCCGCTGGATCGCCGCCCGCCCGCACATCCGCCACCACCGCGGCTACCACATCAATGCGCTGTATGCTCCGGTCGGCCTCGGCCTGTCGTGGGTCAAGGTGGCGCAGAAGTGGATCGACGCCCAGGGCGACTCGTCCGAGCTGAAAGCATTCTTCAACACCTACCTCGGCGAAGTGTTCAAGGAAGAGGGAGACAGCATCGAGAACGTCAGCCTGATCTCGCGGATGGAAATCTACCCGGAAGCGCTGCCGGTCGGCCTGCGCACCGGCGGCGTCGACGTGCAGAAAGACCGGCTGGAATTGACCGTGGTCGATTGGGGCAAAGGCGAGGAAGGCTGGGTGCGCGACCACGTCATCCTGCCCGGCGACACCGCGCAGCCGCAGGTCTGGGAAGACCTCGCCGAAACGCTGGCCGACGTCGAGGTCAAGGTCTGCGCCATCGACTCCGGCTACAACGCCAGCCAGGTCTATGCCTTCGTCGCCCGCCGGCGCTGGTGCTTCGCCACCAAGGGCGTCACAGGCATGGGCCGCCCGCTGGTCGAAGACGAAAAGAAGCGCCGCCAGCGCCTGCGCGTCAAGCGCAAACGCGGCGTGCCGGTCGAGCCGATTGGCGTCGACGGCGGCAAGGGCATGCTATACGCGCGCCTGAAGCAGATGGAACCGGGGCCGGGATACCTGCACTTTCCGCAGGAACCTGCCTTCGACGACGAATACTTCGCCCAGCTCGCCGCCGAAAAGCTGGTCACCCGCTTCAAGGGCCACAGGCCGATCCAGGAATGGGTGCAGACCCGCCCGCGCAACGAGGCGCTCGATTGCCTGATCCTGGCGCTGGTCGCGCTGCGCCTCTCGGGTGCCACGCTCAAGGATGCCGCCGTCGCGGTCGACGCCGAAAAAGCACCGAAAACCGAACCCTCCCCGCCGCCGCGCCGCATCAAGCCGGCCGGCGGGTTTTCCGTCAAACGCTGGTAGGAGACACCGATGTCCGAATACATGATCCGCAACCTCGCCACCGCATGCGCCGCCGAAATCGGACCGCACGTCGACCAGGCCGTCTCCGAAGTCGTCCGCCAGCGCCTGCCGGCAACCATCGAGAAGATCCTGCGCCGCGACTACGCAGGCGAGACCCTGAGACTCTACGTCCCGAAAAAGCCCGTCAGTGCCCGCCGCGACCGAGACGAAGCGATCCGGCTGCAATACACCGGACACAACGTCAAGGCGCTTTCGTCGAAGTTCGGCTTGAGCCAGTCGATGATTTTCAAGATTGTGAGCTTGAAGAAGTGAGAGTTTGAGCATTGGAGAATGAAATGAACATAATTTGCAGACTGTTTGGTAGGTGCGGTCATAGCGACCGAAGAATGACATGTCAGAAACATCATGCGCAAATGGAAGTAGTCACGCTGGAGCCGGCTTGCGATCTTCGAGACTTTTACGACGCAGCGCTGGAGCTTCTTCCAATAATCCTTGTGACGAATATCATTGATCGCGCAAAGAAAAAGCCTTTAAACGACTGACATAACCGGCGGAATCCATGCCGCATATCCGCCGTCAGATACGCTGTAATCTTCCCCCTGAACATTACAGCCATCCGCGGCGACGATGCTGGGTATGGCTGCCACGATCCCCTCTGACGAACCCGCGCGCCTGCGTGCCGGCGATACCTGGAAATGGACGCGCACGCTGGGTGATTACCCGGCCGGCACGTGGACGCTGAAGTACCGCTTCAAGAACGCCGCCGGCGGCTTCGAGATCACCGCCACGGCTGACGGCACCGACCACGCCGTCACCGTCGCCGCTGCCACCACGGGCGCCTATGCCGCCGGTTCCTACCAGTGGATCGCCTGGGTCGAATCCGGTGCCGAGAAATACACCGTCGACGAAGGAACGCTCGAGGTCGAACCGGATTATCGCAGCGGCACCGCCACGGCGGCGCTCGATGACCGCAGCCACGCGCGCAAGACGCTGGCCGCGCTGCAAGCGTGGATCGAAGGCCGCGACCCGGCCGTCGCCGAGTACGAAATCGCCGGACGGCGCATGAAATACATCTCGGTGAAAGACCTGCTGATGCTGCTCGACCGCTACCGCTCCGAAGTCGCCCGCGAGGACGATGCCGCGCGCCTGGCCTCCGGCCTGCCCGGCAAGAACAAGCTGTACGTCCGTTTCACCGGCAACTAAGGACACTGCATGGCCAAATGGCTCGACACCAT
>JAUPVD010000063.1 GCA_030917225.1 Pseudomonadota bacterium | reverse complement strand
CGCCCGATAGAGGCGCAGCGCCTGCTGCCAGATTTTGAGTGCATCGAGGTCGGCCTTGTCGACCTCGCCGGCAAAGCCGAGAGGCTCATAGATGGAGACCGGCTCGTCCTTGCCCTTGACTCTGACACGGTCGAGTTCGCGGAAGACGACATCGTCGAGTTGCTTGCGTGTCGCCTCGCCGACGATGATGCCGACGCCGTACTGCTTGGTGATGCTCTCCAGACGGGACCCGAGGTTCACCGCATCGCCCATCACGGTGTAGGCCTTGCGCACTGGCGAGCCCATGTCACCAACTGTCATCGTGCCAGTGTTGACACCAACCCCTATGTGCAGCGGTGGCCAGCCGCGCGTCTTGAAAGGCTCGTCCAGCTTGCGCAATTCGTGCTGCATTTCCAGGGCAGTCCTGACCGCGTGACGGGCATGTTCCGGATCACCGACAGGCGCACCCCAGAAGGCCATGATCATGTCGCCAACGTACTTGTCCAGAGTGCCGCGATTGTTTCGAATAACAGTAGTCATTGCCCCCAGATACTCATTCATCAGGTGGGTCAATTCCTTTGGCGTCAGCCCCTCGGAAATGGTCGTGAAATTGCGCACGTCGGCAAACAACACGGTTAGTTCCTCGCTGCGGCCTTCCATGCTGTAGCGCTCGGGATCGCGCGCCATTTCGTCCACCAGTTCGGGGGGCACGTACTGGCCAAACAGCTCGGTGAACTGCCGCTTGCTGCGCGACTCGACGAAGTAGCCCCAGGACATGCTGAGAGCGTACAACGCAACGATCAGCAGCAACGTGGAAGCCAACGGCAGCAGCAGCCCACCGGAAGTCCAGAGCATGAGATTGAGTCCGCCGGCGGCGAGCAACATCACGCCCGCCAGCAGTGTCGCCCGCATCGGCGACAGCAGCGGCAACAGCAAGGCCAGTATCAGCGTACATAGCATGACCATCAGCACTTCCGCACCGAGCACATAGGCCGGCTTCAGCTTGATGCTGCCATCGAGCATGCCGGCAATCAGGTTGGCGTGAATTTCGACACCGGGATAGGTTGCCCCCACGGGCGTTGCCCGCAGATCCATCAGGCCCGGCGTCGTCGTACCGACGACCACGATTTTTCCCTTCAAGGCTTCAACCGGCAGACGCCCGTGCAACGCATCGGAAATCGACAGATAGCGGAAACTGCCCTGCCCGCCGCGATAGGGAATGAGGGTTGCCGCCGATTCGTCGACCGGAATACGCACCGAGCCGCGCGGGGTCGTCAGTTCAAGCCACTCCAGCCCGGCGTAGTCGCGACTTGAGGCGCCATCGTCCGCATAACCCGGCGTAATCGACGGCATGCCGAGCAACAGCCTGAACATGGCCAGCGACAGGGACTCGTAGTAGCCCCCCTGATACTCGACCACCATCGGCACGCGCCGCGATATCCCGTCGAAATCGACCAACGGCACGAAGTGCCCGGCACTGGCGGCGTTGGCCTGGTATTCGGGCAAGTTGGCACCGTAGCCATTCCACGAGGTCAGCGCCAGATTGCGGCCCTTGAAGGTGCCTGAAGACAAAACCGGGTCTGGCAGCTTGCCGCTGACCCGAGCTTCCGAAAAATTGGTGAAGTAGTAGCCCAGAACCACCGGGCGCTTAGACATCGATTCGGCGAAGCGGCGATCGTAGTCGAGCGTGGTACGCAGCCCCCTGAGCGCATTCTGGTAGGCACCGTCGTCCTTCAGTTCCTTTTTTGCCAGCGCTTCCAGCGAACGCAGGCCGGAACTGCCATCAGGTTCGGCAAAGACCACGTCGAAACCAAGTACGGCCACACCATACTTGTCGAAGAGCTGATCGAGCAGCGCCGCCATCTTGTCGCGGCCCCACGGCCAGCGACCACCTTCGGCTAGGCTCTTTTCGTCGATGTCGAGGATGACTATCCGGTCATCGACGCCCCCCGGCATGGTCAGTCGCAGCCGGGCATCATAAATGAATGCATCGAGCGTATTGACCAGCGGAATCTGATAGAAACGCCCGGCATGCCCAAGGAAAACCAGCCCGATCGCAAGACCAAGAAGTATCTGGACAAGATGCTTTTTCAGGCGATTCACGGCTGTTCAGTCCGACGACTTTGGCCGTTCAGGTCTTGAAAAAGAATTCCATCTTCACGCCGGCAATCTCTATGACGTCGTGGTCCACCAACTGGTGTGCCTGCGCATCGAGCGTCTTGCCGTTGACCACCGGGAACTGGGCGCCTTCGACGTGCGTGATGAAGAAGCCATGCGGCCGCTTGGCGATGACGGCAACCTGCACACCGGGCTTGCCGAGGGTCGTCAGCGTCTTGGTGAGATCGAGCTCGCGCCCGGCATTGGCACCATTGAGGATCTGGATGGCAGCCGCCAACGCTGCCGGCTGCGCGGCCGATGCACCGGCTGGCTGGGCCTGCACGCCGGAAGCATGCGTATCGCCAAAAGTCTTCGGTGTCGGCGCTGTTGTCGAACCGACTGCGGGTTCCGGCGATGCCGGGGCCGCTGGCACGGCCGGCGCAGCTGGCGCCGCCTCGGCCGCAGGTGCGGGGCGAACCATGTTCGGCCGGAGCACCATGGTCTTCTCGAAATCTGCGGCATCCATGGCTTGCGCCGGCTGCTCGGCGATGTACTTGAGCTTGTACTTGCCAAGTTCAACGACATCCCCGGATTTCAGGAAATGCTTCTTGACCGGCTGTCCATTCACCAGCGTACCGTTGGTGCTGTTCAGATCTTCAAGGAACGAATCGTTGAGGATCGTCACAATCGCCGCGTGCTCGCCGGAAATGGCCAGGTTGTCGATCTGGATGTCGTTGTGCGGCTTGCGCCCGAGGGTCATGCGCTCCTTGATGAGCGGAATTTCCTTCAACACCAGACCGTCCATGGAGAGAATCATCTTCGCCATATTATTTCCGTCCCTTACTTGAACCAGTTAAGGAGTTTGGCCCACCAGCCCTTGGCGGCGGGAAACTCGCGCAATACCTTCACCAGAATCACGGACACATTGTCGCGCCCGCCGTTGTCGTTAGCCATCTGGATCAGCTGCGTCGCCGCCAATTCCAGATTTGCCCCGAGCGCCTGCAGCGTCAGGGCCGTTTCCTCGTCCTCGACCATGTCGTTGAGGCCATCGGAGCAGAGCAGATAGATATCACCGGGCAACACGTCATGGTCGTGCAGCTCGGTTTCCACCTCAGGATCGACGCCCAGCGCCCGCGTCACCAGGTTCTTGTTCTGGGAGTGGCGGGCATCTTCGACCGAAATCATGCCGGCGTCGATCTGTTCCTGCAGCAGCGAATGATCCCGGGTCAGCTGCCGGAAGTCGCCCTCCCGCAGCCGGTAGAGCCGTGAGTCGCCGATATGTGCAGCGGTCAGCTTGTTGTCGTGGAACAGCGCCAGCACCAGCGTCGTTCCCATGCCGGCATACTGCGGCTGGCTTTCCGCCGCGTTGAAGATCGCCGTATTGGTCTTCGTCACCCGGTCGACGATGGCGGCGTGCGCATAAAGCGCACCATCGGCTTCCTCCTCGTCCGGCGAACGGGCAGCGAAAGCCGCTTCAAGTTCGGTCGACAGCACCGTCGTAGCCATGCCGCTGGCCACTTCGCCGGCATTGTAGCCGCCCATGCCATCGGCCAGGATGACCAGGCCGCGGTGCGGATTGCCGAACACGGCATCCTCGTTGTGCGAGCGAACCATCCCGGGGTCGGTCTTGACGACGATCTCGAGGGCTTCTGAAAGGCTAGTCCCCACGCTTTCTCCTAAAGGTTGATATCGACGTCAGGTGCAGCACCCGACGGCTTTGTGTTCATGCAGTCGCGCAGATCGCGCGCCATTTCGTCACCGCTCTGGTAACGCTGTTCGACATTCTTGTTCAGCGCCCGGTCGATGATCGCGGCCAGACAGGCCGGCACATCCGGGCGTACGGCCAGGATGTCGGTGTGCGGCTCGTTGGCGATCTTGAACATCAATTGCGCCATTGACTCGCCCGAAAACGGCAGTTGCCCGCAAACCATCTGGTAAAGGGTAACACCGAGCGAGAAAAGATCGGAGCGGCCATCGATTTTTCTGCCCGCCAACTGTTCCGGCGACATGTAGCTCGGCGTGCCAAGCACCATGCCGGTCTTGGTCTTCGACGAGTCGGTAATGCGGGCAATGCCGAAGTCGGTCACCTTGACCTGATCGCTTTCAGGTTCGTACATGATGTTGGCCGGCTTGACGTCACGGTGCACGACGCTGTTCTTGTGCGCATACGCCAGCGCCTCCGCCACGCGCGCGACCACGCTGGCCACCTGCGGCAAGGGCAGCAGACCCGCAGCCTTGGTCTGCGGCACCAGATCCTTGCCCTTGAGGAATTCCATGGCGATGTAGGCAAGGTCATGTTCCTCGCCGGCATCGAAGATGGTGACGATGTTCGGGTGGTTCAGACGGCCGGCCGTTTCAGCCTCGCGGAAGAAGCGCTCCTTGACCTCGACCAGTTCATCCGCATCGAATTCCTGCGACAGCGCCATGGTCTTGATCGCCACAACGCGGTTGATCTTCGGATCGCGGCCAAGATAGACGACGCCCATGGCTCCTTTGCCGAGTTCCTTTTCGACCTGATAGCGGCCGAGCATGGGTTTTTGCACGTCGCCGTTGTCGAGCAGCATCGTGCTTGCATTGGTGCGCCCGCCGGCACCGCCGAGCATCACCGTTTCCGACATCGCCTTGGCGCGTGCAATGCGCTGGGCCAGGTCGCGAAAATCCAGCCG
Organism: Pseudomonadota bacterium; assembly: GCA_030917225.1. Lineage (GTDB taxonomy): Bacteria > Pseudomonadota > Gammaproteobacteria > Burkholderiales > Rhodocyclaceae > Proximibacter. The sequence continues at coordinate 962 of JAUPVD010000063.1, read as the reverse complement.
GTAATCAGCCATGTAGCGGAAAACAGCCTCGGCCTTGTTGAACTGGCGTTTACGCTCGAAATCCAGCGCCAGGTTGTAAAGGTTTTCCATCAGCGAATCGTCAAGCGGGCACTTGCGGAACTTGTCGAAGGCCATGTCCAACTGCCCCTGTCCCTGGAATGCCAGGCCGAGCATGCGGTTGGACTCGGCCGATTCGGCTTCCGATTTTTCCTTGTGCCGCTCGGTGACGAGAAAGCGCTTGGTCGTCAGCAGCAGGTGACCGACGACCAGCAAGGTCGCCGCCGCCATGAACTGGATCCACATGCCGGCACTGACCATCAGTCCGAAATGGGCGCCGACCAGCGCGGCCAGCAGCACGGCGGTGGCCAGCGCGCCAACACCGGCCGACAGGCGCGGCAGCAGCACGATGATGTAGAGGGCAACCAGCAGGAAAGCCCCGAGGGATGCGTAACCGCCCCATGCCGGCATTACGAAGAAATGCTCCTGCAGGATCGACGACACCGAATGCGCCAGCGTCAGCACCGGCGCCATGTTCGGCGACACCGGCGTGACCTGACTGGCACCGACGCCGGCGGCAGTGGCGCCGATGAGGACGATCTTGTCCTGGTATTTGGCTGCGGGGATCTTGCCGGAGAGCACGTCGTAGAACGAATCGACCTGGAAGGCGGGCTTGTCGCCGCGATCCTTGTAGAAGAAGGTGTTCATCTGCGTCAGCCCGTCGGTGCGGATGTGCAGGTTGCCCAATCGCACCTCCTCGCCCAGCCTGGCCTTGATGTCGGCCGGACCGAGGTTCAGGCTGCGGGCGGCAACGAGCAGTGAAAGTGAGGGATAGAACGTATCGTAATAGCGCAGCACCAGCGGCTCTGCGCGGATACCGCCATCGACATCGGCGTTGGCATTGAGATGCCCGATGGCTGCTGCGCGACTCCCCAGCGCTTCGATCGGCACCTGAACCGAGGCGG
>JAUPVD010000062.1 GCA_030917225.1 Pseudomonadota bacterium | reverse complement strand
CTTGCTCTTGGCCTGGCGGCCTTTGGGGTTCTGGCGCGCCCACTCCAGCTCCTTCTTCATGGCCTTGGTGCGGGCGTCCTCGGTGCGCTGCTCCTGCTCCAGGCGGGCTTCCTTCTGCTCCAGCCAGGAAGAATAGTTGCCCTTGTACGGAATACCGTGGCCGCGGTCGAGTTCGAGAATCCACTCGGCGGCGTTGTCGAGGAAGTAGCGGTCGTGGGTGACGGCGACGACGGTGCCGGGGAAGCGCACGAGGAACTGCTCCAGCCATTCCACCGACTCGGCGTCGAGGTGGTTGGTCGGTTCGTCGAGCAGCAGCATGTCGGGCTTTGAGAGCAGCAGCTTGCACAGCGCGACGCGGCGCTTCTCGCCGCCGGAGAGCTTGCCGATGTTGGCGTCCCAGTCCGGCAGGCGCAGCGCGTCGGCAGCGATTTCCATCTGGTGTTCGGTGTCGGAACCGGCGGTGGCGATGATCGCCTCCAGCCGCGCCTGTTCCTCGGCCAGCTTGTCGAAATCGGCATCTTCCTCGGCGTAGGCGGCGTAAACGGCCTCCAGCTTGGCCTGCGCCTCCATCACTTCGCCCATGGCGCTTTCCACTTCCTGGCGCACGGTCTTGTCCGGGTCGAGCTGCGGTTCCTGCGGCAGGTAGCCGATCTTGATGTTCGGCAGGTGCTGCACTTCGCCTTCGTATTCCTTGTCCACGCCGGCCATGATCCGGAGGACGGTCGATTTGCCGGAACCGTTCAGGCCGAGCAGGCCGATCTTGGCGCCGGGGAAGAAGGACAGCGAGATGTCCTTGATGATCTGCCGCTTGGGCGGGACAACCTTGCTCACGCGGAGCATCGACATTACGTATTGGGCCATGGTGTTCCGGAAGTAGTGAATTGGAGGAATTACAAAGGGCGCAAGTTTACCCGACGGTGGGTTGCTTGCGGGCAGATTGCAGGTGGATTCCTGGGAGATCGCAGATAGATTCAGCGCGTCAGCCAGTTTTCAATCTTTAGCCCGTGGATGCGCGAAAACTCGCCCACGTTATCGGTCACGAGCGTTGCATCGAGCGCCATGGCCTGCGCGGCAATCCACAAGTCGTTTGCGCCTATGGGTGTTCCGGCGCGTTCGAGCGCAGCGCGGATGTGGCCGTAATGGTTGGCAGCATCGGCGTCGAGCGCAACAGGTGGCAGGCGTTGCGCCAGTTCCGCGATGCGGCTGCGGTTGCGCTCCTGTTGGGTGCTCTTCTCGGCGCCGAAGGCCAGTTCGCCGAGCACGATGGTCGACAGCACGATGTCGGTCTGGGGAATTTTCTCAAGGCGAGTACAGACCTCGGGGCGGCCCTTCATCGCCGCGATGACGATATTGGTATCGAGCAACCAGCGCATGGCCGCTCAATCCAGAGACGGTACGGGGGTCGGCAGAGGGTCGGCAGGCGCCTCGAGGTCGATCTGCCCTTCGTGCCAATACGGGCGGAATACCTCGGCGGCCATGAGTGGCGGTGTCGGTAGCGGCGGTACCAGGCGCGCTACCACGCGACCGTGCCGGGTGATGGCAATTTCTTCACCTTTGGCAACTTCGGCGAGCACGGCCGAGAAGTGCGACTTGATATCGACGACAGGCATGGCTTTCATACGCCCTCCAGAAAAATGACCATGTGGTCATATTAGCAGCTTGTGGCTGATTTTACAGAATTTTTCTGTCAGGCGAAATCAGCCGGTATCAGCCGGTATCAGCCGGTATCGCGGTCGAGCGTGATCAGCAGTGCGCCTTCGTTCGGCTTGTCGCCGACTTCGACGAAGACTTCGGCAACCGTACCGGCCCAGGGGCAGGGAATGTCGAGCGAAACCTTGCCGGTTTCGATGGTGATGATGTTGTCGTCGCGGTCAATGTGATCGCCGGGGGCGACCAGCACTTCGAGGATGAAGACATCGCCACTCGCGCACTGGCCGCAACTGGACCAGCACTCGGGGTATTTCGGCATGCGGATTTCGATGGACACGCGGCGTGGCTTTATCTATGTGAAGCCGCAAGTCTAGCGCGTTGTGCTATTTCCCGTGGTGCCGGCAGGCGCTGGGGGCGAAAAAGGCGCTGCAGAGCCGGTGTGGTCGGAGGAGATGGCGTCGACCGGCCCGCAGCGCAACGGGGGAAAACAAGAGGAGGGGGTTAGCCGACAGCAGCCTTTACCGTGGCCAGCATTTCGCTGCGTGGGCGAGCGACGGAGGTTTCTTCCTCGGCCAGCGACCGGATCTCGCCGGAAATCTGGCCGCCTTCTTCGATCAGCATCTTGCCGTAGCGGATCTTGCCGCTGACCTTGCCGGTGGCGTGGATGATGAGCTGGCTGCGCGCCGTCAGTTCGCCTTCAAAATGGCCATGGATCTCGGCAATGTCGATGCTGACCTTGCCGGTGTAGAGACCGCGGTCGGCAATGCGGATGACGCGGCTGTCCATGGTCGCTTCGACCCGGCCTTCGACGACGAGGGTGTCGCAGTCGAGGATTTCGGCACTTTTCAGTTTGACATCGGGGCCGACGATCAGGCGGCTGCCTGATTCTCCGGCGGTTTCAGTCGTAGCCGGGGTTTGCGGCTGTACGGCGGGTTTTGCCTGGCCTCCGTTCTGGGGCGACGAACTGCCTGCTTGCGCCGAGGCCGGCATTGTCGGCCGGGGTGACGGGGCAAGCGGGTCGCGGGCGGCCGACTCTTGTGGTCGGGAAAACGGATTGGCTGGTTTATTGAACATCCATGAGCTCCATTGGGTTGGTGGTGAATGGGCTATATCAAGGTTCGTGCCAGGTATAAACATTCCTTTGTTTTCAACTAATTGACCAATCAGTGTCGTACCCGGAGGCGAATGTGCATGGGGTTTTTCGTTGTGTCATGACGACGACCTCGCGATGCATCCGCGCAGGTCGTTGATTCGCCTATAATTTTCCGTGTCGCTTTTTCACGACGATTTGCGTTCCGGCAACTTCGGTCCGTATGCTGCGTTCATTCCTCCTTCCCGATGCCATGCGCCGACTTTCATTTCGCACCACACTGTTGATCGGGTTTCTCCTGCTGGCGACCTTCCTCGGCGCTGCCGCCTTGCGTGGTTTGCTGGCGCTCGAGGACTTTTCCGTAAAGAGCCGGAAAAGCGCCGACCTGGCTGTGCAGGTCACTGCCGACCTGCAGCAGTTGGCGGAGCGCACGGTCGATCTGGAGCGCAGTGCGCGCCAGTATCTGGTGCTCAAGGACCCGGCGTTGAAGCTGCGCTTCGATATTCTGGTTGCCGAGGCGCTGCCGGCACTTGAACGTCTGCAGGCAATCGACGCGTCGTCGTTTTCGCCACCGGCGAACGATTGGCGCAATGCGGTGCTGGCGGCGCAGGATCAACTGCCGGAAAAGGATGCTGAGGCGACGCTTGCAGCGATGTCGCGGCTTGGTGATCTCAATGAAGTTCTGGCGGGCGCCGGCCATGCGTGGATAGAGCGGCAGAATTCCGCGCTGCTCGGTGAACTTGAGCACAACCGGGTCGGGCTTTTTGTGCAGGTGCTGGCCTCCATGGCCGGGGCATTGTTCCTCGCGATTGCCATGGCCTGGTGGCTGATCCGGCCAATCGGTCGGCTGGAAGCGGCGATCGAACAACTCGGCGAAAGCCGTTTCGAGCAGCCGATCGAGATTCACGGCCCCGTCGATTTGCAGCGTCTCGGCCACCGCCTGGATTGGCTGCGTCGTCGCCTTTCCGATCTTGAGGCCGACCGTGCCCGCATCCTGCGCCATGTGTCACACGAACTGAAGACGCCGCTGGCGGCACTGCGCGAAGGCGTGGCCTTGCTGCAGGAAGAGGTGGTCGG
>JAUPVD010000061.1 GCA_030917225.1 Pseudomonadota bacterium | reverse complement strand
GGTATTGCTTCCGTGAAGCCGGCGCAGCGTCTGGTTCAATTCCTGCAAATGCACCGGGGCATGTCGCAAGGAGTGCTGGCCGGCAACCAGGCGATGAAGGAAAAGCGCGCCGCCAAGGAAACCGAAGTTGACGGCGTACTCAAGGCGACTGAAGCGACCCTGTCAGCCGACCTGGTGGCCGGCAAGGCTTGGAAGGGCATTAATACCGAGTGGTCACAGATCAAGGCAGATGGCCTGAGCTGGACCAGTATCGAGAGTTTTTCGCGGCATACCGTACTGATCGAGCAAACGCTGCAGTTCATGGTCGATATTGCTGACAAGAATTCATTGACCCTGGATCCCGATATCGACTCCTACTATCTGATCGATACCGTATTGAACAAGGCGCCGGTGGCACTTGAGCGCCTCGGGCAGATGCGAGCCAAGGGGACGGGGATATTGACCCGGAAACAGATGCACGACCAGCAGAAGATCGAAATGAGTGCGTTGATGGCTGAGCTCAACGGTTCCTTGAAGGCCTTGACCATCAACCTCGAAAAGACGGCTCGTTTCAATCCGGACATGAAGGGGACGCTGGACGCTGCTGCCAAGGAGTATCTGGAATCTTCCGAACAGATCAACAAGCTGATTGTCGAGGACATGATGCTGGGTACTTTTGCGACAGCTCCCAAGGATTACTTCGATCTGACGACGGTAGCGATCGACAAGGGCTACAAGCAGATGTACGAGACCATGCTGCCGACCCTTGAAAAGCTGATTGAGCGGCGCGTGGCCAGGATGCAGCAGGATTTGTATATGAGCGTTGGCGTTGCAGTGCTGATGCTTCTGGTGTTCTCCTATTTTGCGATGGGTACTTATTACGCCACGATCAACAGCGTCAAGCAGCTTGCCGATACTGCGCATACGCTTTCCACCGGCGACCTGCGTCCGCGCATCGACCTGGGCACGCGTGACGAGCTGAAGCTTGTCGGAGACGGTTTCAATGAAATGGCCAATGCTTTCAGCGGTCTGCTGCGCAACGTGCAGGCGGGTGCCGATCAGGTCTTGAATGCTTCCCGACGCATGGCTGAGTCCTCCTCCCAGATTACTCAAAGTTCCGAGTCGCAGAGCGAGTCGGCTTCCGCCATGGCAGCGGCTGTCGAGCAGATGACGGTCGGTATCGACCATATCAGCAAGAATGCCATGGACGCCAACGCCATCTCGAATCAGGCCGGCGATCTTTCTGCCGAAGGCGGCCGGATTGTCGGTACGGTGGTGGAGGAGATCCGCATGATCGCCGAGGCGGTCAACGATTCTGCCAACATCATCGACGAACTCGGCCGTCAGTCAGATCAGATTTCGGCCATCGTGAACGTCATCAAGGAAATTGCCGATCAGACCAACCTGTTGGCGCTGAATGCGGCAATCGAGGCGGCGCGGGCCGGTGAGTCCGGCCGTGGTTTTGCCGTTGTGGCCGATGAGGTGCGCAAGCTGGCTGAGCGCACCACCAAGTCGACGCAGGAGATTTCCGCGATGATTTCGGCCATCCAGAGCGGTACGCAGAATGCGGTTGCTTCGATGCGCGATGGCGTCAGCCGGGTGAACGAGGGCGTGACGCTGGCCAGGCAGGCAGGTGAAGCGATGAGTGAAATCCAGAGCAATGCCGGGCAGGTGGTGGATACCGTCGGTGACATTTCATCGTCAATGCGCGAGCAGTCAGCGGCGAGCACCGAGATTGCCAAGAATGTCGAGGTGATCGCGCAGATGGCTGAACAGAACAGCGTCGCTGTAGCCGAAAACGCAACGACGGCACATGAGCTGGAGAGGCTCTCCGAAGGTTTGCAGACGGAAATACGCCGTTTCCGCGTGAGCTGATTCGGCAATCCGTCGATTCGTCGATTCGCCGGTTGGTGTTTCGCTTACCAAGATACTTCGACCGTCACATGGGTCGTCCGGTCCGAAAGACCGGCCGGCCCTTTTCATTTGGCTTGCGTGCTGTCCTCGCCGGCGCGTGGTCGACGTGCCCGCCAGTTGCGGATCAGGTGCCAGCGCCACGCTGCCTTGACAGTGAAATAGCCGACAACCGCCAGCATCGTGGCCAGCAGGATCAGGCCAACCAGAAGTGGCTTGCCGAGCCCGTAGGTCCATGTCGACATGGCCTGCATCCAGCCAGCCGGATTGCGGAAATCGTAGGCGGGCGGTGCGATGAATTCGACGCCGCTGCCGAGTACGAACTGGCCGATACCGAAGGCCGCGATATACAGCGGCACAATGGTGAGGGGGTTGGTGTAGAGGGTGGTGGCCAGTGCCAGCGGCAGGTTGACGCGAAAGACCAGGCACCACAGCGCCGCGCCAAGCATCTGGAAGGGGCCCGGAATCAATCCGCAGAACAACCCGGCAGCCACTGCGCCGGCAGCGGAATGGCGATTCAGATGCCACAGCCGTGGATGCAGCAGCGTATTGGCGAAAGGCGCCAACCAGCGGTTGCTATGCACAGCCTCGTGGCTGGGAAGAAAGCGTCGAATGAATTTGCGCATGATCCGTATGAATTCTAGCCCAAGCAGGCTGCCATGCGTCTGAACATCCTCGCCTTTGCCACCGGCGTGATTCTGCTGCAACTCCTGCCGGAGCTGCCGCTGGTTTGGCAATGGGCCGCTTGCCTCGCTGTCGGCTTGCTGTCGAGTTTTGTTGCTGTCGTTCGGCGGTCTCGTTATGGGCGGGTAATAGGCCTGCTGGCTTTCTTTTTGATCGGCTTCGGCTGGTCGGCGATGCGTGCGGATTTTCGCCTGGCGGATCATCTTGCTGCCGATTGGGAAGGCCGGGATGTCGAAATCGTCGGTGTCGTCGCCGAACTGCCGCAAGCTTTCGCGCGCGGGCAGCGCTTCAGTTTCGATGTTGAAAGCGTCTTTCCGGTCGGCGCGGTCGTGCCATCCCGGGTCATGCTCTCGTGGTATCGGGGCGAACATGAAGGCGAGTTGCACGACTCCGCAGCCGTGCACGCGGGCGAACGCTGGCGCCTGACGGTCAGACTCAAGCGGCCGCATGGCAACGCCAATCCCCACGGCTTCGACTACGAAGCATGGTTACTGGAACGAGCGATAAGAGCCAGCGGATATGTCCGGGCAAAAGGGGATAACCACCGGCTGGACACGCTGGTGGCGCATCCGTCCTACCTTATGGAACGCGCTCGCGAAGCGATTCGTACCCGGTTTCTGGCAGCGCTGCCTGCGGACGACTATGCCGGGATTCTGGTGGCGCTTGCCGTCGGCGATCAGCGCGCAATCGAAGGCGACTACTGGCGGGTATTCTCGCGTACCGGTACGACCCACCTGATGTCGATCTCGGGCCTGCATGTCACCATGGTCGCAGCGCTGGTGGCCTGGCTTGCAGGGTGGTCATGGCGGCGCAGTCCGCGCCTGATGCTGTTGTTGCCGGCGCAGCGGGCGGCGGTCCTTGCCGGCTGGGCGACCGCGATGTTCTATGCGTTTCTCTCCGGGTTTTCGGTGCCGGCACAGCGCACCGCTTTCATGCTGACGGTTGCAGCACTGGCCCTGCTGAGCGGTCGGCGTACTGCGGCATCACGAACGCTGGCCATTGCCCTGGGGGCGGTATTGCTGCTCGATCCATGGGCTGTTCTTTCTCCCGGATTCTGGCTGTCCTTTGGAGCGGTTGCTCTGCTGTTCTACGTGGCCAGCGAGCATGTGGTCGAGGCTTCCGGATGGCGGGGTGGCATTGCGCGCTGGGGGGCCGCGCAGTGGGCGGTAACGGTGGGAACGCTGCCTGTGCTGCTATTGTTTTTTCAGCAATTCTCGCTCATCTCGCCCTTGGCCTATGCGCTGGCCATTCCGGCCATCAGCTTCGTTGTGACGCCACTGGCCTTGCTGGCCGCAATCGTGCCAATGCCGGCACTGCTGCATCTGGATCACTGGCTGCTCGCCCAGATGATGGAACTGCTGATCTGGCTGGCCGAGTTTCCGGTCTATGCGCAGCCGGCGCCGCCGCTCTGGAGTGTTCTTGTCGCTCTTCCCGGCATCGTCTGGTTGCTTATGCCGCGCGGCTTTCCGGCTCGCTGGCTGGGCT
>JAUPVD010000060.1 GCA_030917225.1 Pseudomonadota bacterium | reverse complement strand
TGCCAGGGCAGGGTGTTGTCGCGACCGATGATCCGGTCGTTGGCCATGGCGGCGATCAGCGAGAGTGTGCTCATTCGGTACCTTTGCTTGTCTTGCCGTGGGCTTGCAGCCAGGCCAGCAACCCGGCGGTGGATGCGTCGGTGCTGACTGCTTCGTTACCCTCGAATGCAGGCAGCAGCCGAGCCGCGAGTTTCTTGCCGAGCTCGACGCCCCATTGGTCGAAGGGGTTGATACCCCAGATCGCCGCTTGTGCGCAGACCTTGTGCTCGTAGGCGGCGATCAGCTGACCGAGCGTGAATGGCGTCAATTGCCGCAGCAGCAAGGTTGACGAGGGCTGGTTGCCGGGGCAGGCGCGCAGCGGGTCTGCGTGGTCGTTGCCAAAGGCCAGCGCTTCGGCCTGTGCCAGGCAGTTGGCGAGCAGCTTTTCATGATGCCCGGCGAGCGGATAGTCGCTTTCGGCAAAGGCGATGAAGTCGCTGGGAATCAGCCAGCCACCCTGATGCAGCAACTGGAAGTAGGCGTGCTGCGTATTGCTGCCGGCGCCGCCCCAGAGTACCGGCGCCGTATGTACGCCGACGGGCTGGCCGGCAGGGGTCAGCGACTTGCCGTTCGACTCCATGTCGAGTTGCTGCAGGTAGTCCGGCAGGTAGCGCAGGGACTGGCTGTAGGGCGAGATCGACAGGTTCCAGGCACCGAGGAAGTTGATGTTCCAGATACCGATCAGTGCCATCAGCAGCGGCAGGTTGCGCTCGGCGGGGGCGCTGCGGAAATGCCGGTCCATCGACTCGGCACCGGCCAGCAGTTGCTCGAAGGCGTTCATGCCGATGGCCAGCGCCAGAGGCAGGCCAACGGCTGACCATAGTGAGAAGCGGCCGCCCACCCAGTCGCGGAATTCGAACAGGCGATCCGGCGCGATGCCGAAGCGCAAGGCTTCGGCCGCATTGGCGGTGACCCCGACAAACTGCTGTGCCATCGCCCGGTCCCCGGCATCGCCAGCTTCGCTGAGCAGCCAGTCGCGCGCTGTCCGTGCGTTGGTGAGGCTTTCCTGTGTCGTGAAGGTCTTGCTGGTGATGATGAACAGGGTCGTGCGTGGGTCCAGAATTTCCAGCGTCGGTGCCAGGTCGGCGGCATCGAGGTTTGAAACGTAGAACACCTGCAGCGACGGATGTGTGTAGGCACCCAGGGCGGTGGTCGCCATGCGCGGGCCGAGATCGGAACCGCCGATACCGATATTGACCACGGCGCGGATGGGCTCGCCCGAATAGCCGCGCCATTCTCCGCTGCGCACTGCGTCGCAGAACTGCCGCATGCGTGCGCGGCCGGCAAGGATGTCGGGCATGACGTCATGCCCGTCGACGAAAATCGGTTCGGTGCCGCTGCTGCGCATCGCCACATGCAGGGCAGCACGGTTTTCGCTGCGGTTCACCGTTTCGCCCCGGAACATGCGCTCGATCCAGCCGCGCACATCCGCCGCGTCGGCGAGGTCGCCAAGGAGCTTCAAGGTGGTGGCATCGAGGCGCTGCTTCGAGTAGTCGAACAGCAATCCATCGGTGGCCAGCGAGCAGCGGACAAAACGCTGATGGTCTTCGGCAAACAGATCGCGCAGGTGGCGTGCGCGAATCGTCTCGGCGTGTTCGGCAAGCGCCTGCCAGGCGCGGGTGTTGGCGATCATCATCGGGTGTCAGACGGCGACGGGCGCCGGGATATGCGGGTGTGGGTCATAGCCTTCGAGGGTGAAATCCTCGAAGCGGAAAGCGAACAGATCCTTCACCTCGGGGGTGAGTCGCATCGTCGGCAGGGCGCGGGTCTCACGCGAGAGCTGCAATTTCGTTTGCTCCAGATGGTTGCTGTAGAGGTGGGCATCACCCAGCGTATGCACGAAATCGCCGGGCTTGAGATTGCAGACCTGCGCCAGCATCAGCGTCAGCAGCGCGTAGGAGGCGATGTTGAAGGGCACACCGAGGAAAATGTCGGCGCTGCGCTGATAGAGCTGGCACGACAGCCGGCCATCGGCGACGTAGAACTGGAAAAGGGCGTGGCAGGGCGGCAGTGCCATACGGTCGACATCGCCCGGGTTCCAGGCGCTGACCAGGTGGCGGCGCGAATCCGGGTTCTTCTTCAGTCCCTCGACCAGCTGGGCAATCTGATCGACCTCGCGACCATCGGCGGTGGTCCAGTGCCGCCACTGGTGGCCGTAGACCGGGCCAAGGTTGCCGTTCTCGTCGGCCCATTCGTCCCAGATGCGGACACCGTTGTCCTGCAGGTACTTGATGTTGGTATCCCCCTGCAGGAACCACAGCAGTTCGTGGATGATCGAACGCAGGTGGAGTTTCTTGGTGGTCAGCACCGGGAAGCCATCCGCCAGATTGAAGCGCATCTGCCAGCCAAAGACCGAGCGGGTGCCGGTGCCGGTACGGTCGGATTTTTCGTTGCCGTGCGTCAGTACGTGCTGCATCAGGTCGAGGTATTGCTGCATGGAGGGCCTGCGCGGGGAAAGAGAAAGGAAAGGAAAGCCGAATTTGGTCGAACGGGCATTCTAATTGAATTTCCCGAAGCGCCAAACGATCACTGCCGGGCGATGAATTTTGCATAAATGGCTTGATCGGGGTGTTGCCGTCTCGTTAGACTGTCGCACACCATTTATTCCATCTATAACAACATAACGCTGGCGCTACGTCTGCCGGTGATGGAGACGCCATCATGATCCTCAATCTGTTCTCGTCACGCCCCGATCACCCGCTGGCCGACGCCAAGGAACTCAAGCGCGTCATTGTCGAACTGCCGCTCGACAACGCCTTCAAGGCCGTCGATGAGATTGCTGGCTGGCTGGAGTCGCTGGGCAACGCGGACGGCTTTCGCGCAGACCTGTTGTTCGACGTAGCGCGGCAACTCGACGATGCAGCGCAGCCTCACCTCAAGACCCTTGCGCGCAACTACCTGAATTCGCCCCGCCTCTCGCGCTCCGAGGAAAAGCGCCTGTGGACGACGATCTTTACCTACTGGGAGCTGCTTGCCGAGCTGTACGAACGTTGTCTGGCCAAGATCGGCAGCAAGGACAAGGAGGGGGACGCGCTCAAGCCGGTCTTGCCACTGCTGTCGGCACGCACCGTGGCGGCGCTGGGGCAGCAGGTGAAATGGGTCGAGTTTCGCTATGGCCCGGTGCCTGCGGAGTTGTGGAAACGACTCGGGCAAGCGTATCTGCGGGCGGAGTCCGGCAAGGTTGCACACAAGCCGGTGCAACTCTATCCGAGCGCGTCCGGTGCAAGTACGGCAGAAGGCGAGTACCTGCACGTGCTGGCTTTCCATGCCTCGTCGATGGATAGCCTGATGCCGCTGGAGATCGAAATAGCCGATCGTCTGCTCGCACATTTTCTGCCGGGCTTCAAGTTCACGGCGGAGGCGCATAGCAGCAGTGTCTACTGGGTCGATGCCACCCTGTCGCAGCCACCGATGCGCATGGCCAAGCTGCCAGCGGTGGTGACGCCGACCTTGCGCTTCTTCTCGTCGGGTTCGGTGCCGAAATTGCTGGATGAATTGATTCGCAGCGTCGAGCGTGGCGAGGTGCCGAACGACCTCAATCTCGGCGGCCAGTACCAGCCGCGTACCCTGCTGCCGGTACTGCGCCATCTGGCGGTTTATTGGGCGGCGCAGCCGCCGTTGCGCGAGCATCCGCGGCACAACGTCAAGACGCGTCTGGCGGTGCTGCATGGATTCGACGACAGCTTTACCATCTTCGCCGGTGAAGTTGCCCGGGTGGGCAAGGAGCGTACGGCAGACAGCTGGGTGGTGGAGAACGTCAGCCTGGGAGGCTTTGGTGCTGCCATCAGCAATGTGGGGGGCGACTGGCTGAAGGTTGGCGCACTCATCAGCCTGCAGCCGGAAGGTGGCGAGAATTGGGTCCTGGGCGTCGTGCGGCGGCTCTCGAAGGAGAACGAGAACCAGGCCAGTGTCGGCATCCAGACGCTGGCACGACAGGCAGTCAGCGTCGAATTGCATCCGCGCAGTAGCGTCTACGCCGCTGCGGGTGGCGTACCCGGCATCCGCCTGCCGGAAGACAAGGCGCCGGGAGAGGTGCGGCTGGTGCTGCCAACCGCGACCTTCGACGTTCGTGAAAGTCTCGAATACATCAGCGGCGACAAACGTTACCTGCTGACCCCGATCGAGCAGGTCGAAGCCGGGACCGACTTCGAGATTGCGCGCTACCGGGAGTTGGTTGAAGGCTGATTTTTAGAAGCGGATAACCACGGAGGACACGGAGAACACGGAGAAAAACAAAAGGCCTGCAAGATTTGTACTGCCTAACCTGCTTCAGGTCTTTGTTTCTCTCCGTCCACCGAGGGGAGGCTTCGCGCTGCCCTCCGTGGTTATTGCTTTTGTTCAGCTTTATCCCGCTCGAATCGCCGATTTCGGCCGGAAAGCCTTGACCACGGCTTGATTCGTTTCGACGTAAGGGCCACCGATCAGGTCGAGGCAGTAGGGTACTGCGGCAAAGATGCCCGGCACCTTCTGGCTGCCATCGGTGTTCTTCAAGCCTTCCAGCGTTTCCCGGATCGATTTTGGCTGGCCGGGCAGGTTGAGGATCAGTGCCTGCTTGCGGATGACGCCGACCTGGCGCGAGAGGATTGCCGTCGGTACGAAGTTCAGGCTGATCTGGCGCATCTGCTCACCGAAGCCCGGCATCACCTTGTCGGCCACGGCGATGGTGGCCTCGGGAGTGACATCGCGCAGTGCCGGGCCGGTGCCGCCGGTGGTCAGCACCAGATGGCAGCCAACTGCATCCACCAGTTCGATCAGGGTCCTTTCGATCGACGCCTGCTCGTCGGGAATCAGGCGTGTCTCCATTTGCCAAGGCGAGGTCAGCGCGCTGCCGAACCACGCCTGCAACGCCGGGATGCCCTGGTCTTCATAGACCCCCTGCGAGGCACGGTCGCTGATCGACACCAGCCCGATCAGCAGCGTATTCATCGTCGCTTCCATCGTGGCCTCAGTCGTTGCCATCTTCGTTCTCCGCCGCCGCGCCGGCCTCCGCCTCCAGTTCCTTCAAGGTCTGGAAGATGGCCCGGTAGCTGCGCGGCGGCTTCTGCCCTTCCTGTTCCTTGAGCGCACTGCGGCGCAGGGCGCGCAGGTGTTGCAGGTCAGCGCCGGGAAAGGCGTTGGCAATGTCGGTCAGGGTTTTTTCGTCTTCCATCAGGCGGGTGCGCAGTCGCTCCAGACGATGCATGCGTGCCACTTCTGCCGCCGATTCGCCGCGGATGGTGGCCAGTGCGGCACGGATCGGTTCCGGATCGATTTCGCGCATTACCTTGCCGACATACTGGAGCTGCCGGCGCTTGGCGCCGTGGCTGTTCATTCGCTGCGCCTGCTGCAGCGCGTCGCGCAGATGCTCGGGGATGTCGATCTTCTTCAGCCAGTCGCCGGAGAGTTCCGCCAGTTCCTCGCCAAGATCCTGCAGCTCCTGCATCTGCTGCTTCTTCTTGGTTTTCGAGAGAGGTTCGAGTGCTTCGAGAGCGTCTGTGTTATTCATGGTGGCCTGATCGGGCTTGGCTGGGCGGGCTGCTATGATAGCGACTTTCCCGCGATAACCGAATGTCAGAGCCCCTCACCATGTCTCGTGCCGCCAAGGATTCCCGCTTCAGCCACCGCTTCGACACCCTGCAGCAGTTATCCCGCGACGTGCTTGCGCATGCCCGCAAGAAGGGTGCGACGGCCTGTGATGTCGATGTTTCGGAGGGTTTCGGCCAGTCGGTGAGCGTCCGTCACGGCGAGGTTGAAACGATCGAGTACAACCGCGACAAGGGCATCGGGGTCACCCTCTACCTTGGCCAGCAGAAAGGCTATGCCAGCACCTCGGATTTTTCTTCGGCAGCACTCAAGGATACGGTTGATGCCGCACTGAACATCGCCCGTTTCACCGCCGCCGACCCGTGTGCCGGGCTTGCGGAGAAAGAACTTCTGGCCAGGACAGCGCCGGATCTCGACCTCTATCACCCCTGGGATCTGCCCGTCGAATCGGCCATCGATCTGGCTCGCCGTTGCGAAGCTGCGGCCTTTGCCGTCAGTCCGCTGGTCAGCAATTCCGAAGGCGCCAGCGTGTCCGTGCAGGAGGCGCAGTTCGTTTCGGCCAACAGCCTGGGTTTCATGGGTGGCTACCCGAGTTCGCGTAACTACATTTCCTGCTCGGTCATTGCCGGCGAAGGCGATGCGATGCAGCGCGACGACTGGTACTCCACCGCCCGCAGCGGGGCAGGGCTGGCCGCCCCCGAGGCCATCGGCGACTACGCCGCCCGGCGTGCGCTGTCGCGCATGGGGTCGCGCAAGATCAAGACCTGCCAGGTGCCGGTGCTGTTCGAGGCGCCGCTGGCGGCGGCGCTGATCGGCAGTTTCGTGCACGCGGTCAGTGGCGGTTCGTTGTACCGGAAGTCCACTTTCCTGCCCGATAGCCTGGGTACGCAAATTTTCCCGCAACATATGGCCATCAGCGAGCGCCCGCATCTGTTGCAGGGGCTGGCGTCGAGCCCGTTCGACAACGATGGCGTCGCCACGCGCGATCGCGAGGTCGTGGTTGACGGCGTGCTGCAAGGTTATTTCCTCAGTGTGTATACAGCGCGCAAGCTGGGTATGCAGACCACCGGCAACGCCGGCGGCAGCCATAACCTGATCGTGCGCCCCGGCGACCTCGATTTTTCGGCCCTGCTGAAGAAGATGAATCGCGGTCTGCTGGTCACCGAGTTGCTCGGCCACGGCGTCAATTACGTCACCGGCGACTATTCGCGCGGTGCGGCCGGCTATTGGGTGGAGAACGGGCAGATCCAGCACCCGGTCGAGGAGATCACCATCGCTGGCAATCTGCGCGACATGTTCAAGAACATTGTCGCTGTTGGCAGCGATACCCTTTGCCGGGGTTCCAAGCAGGTGGGTTCCATCCTCATCGAACGCATGCAGGTCGCCGGCAGCTGACCGGTTTTCCTGCGGCCTTGGCGCCGCATTGCATTTTCCGATCCGGGGTTTTCCCCAATCTGTATCTGTCGCCAATATTCTTCCTGCGACAGGTTCACTTATCCGTAAAAAGTTGTATGATAACCCGGTTTTCTGTGCAACCTGGCTCGTGCGGGGCTTTGCTCGCCACCGCCGCCTGCGGATACGGAAACGCTTGAGCAGAAAGCTTTTTGTGCCCGCTGTTCCGCAATGCGAAATTAGTTTCTCGCCTGCAACAGTGTCTATAATCGAATCGCAGTTTGTTTCATCAACTTGGAGGAGACATCTCTATGGAACGCCGTTCCTTTCTGAAAAAAGCAGGTGCAGGTCTCGCCGTCGGCGCTGTAGCAATGCCGGCAATCGCTCAAAATGCCCCGACCATCAAGTGGCGTCTGGCGTCCAGCTTCCCGAAGAGTCTGGACACCATCTACGGTGCCGCTGAAGTATTTGCCAAGCGCGTCAGTGAAGCCACTGGCGGCAAGTTCCAGATCCAGGTTTTCGCCGGTGGCGAAATCGTTCCGGGTCTGCAGGTTCTCGATGCGACCAAGGACGGCACGGTCGAGTGCTGCCACACCGCTTCCTACTATTTCGTCGGCAAGGATCCCACGTTCGCCTTCGATTGCGCCATCCCGTTCGGCATGAACAACCGCCAGCTCGACGCCTGGTATCGCGTCGGCAACGGCCTCAAGCTGATGCGCGAGTTCTTCGCCACCTACAACGTCCATAACCTGCCCTGCGGCAACACCGGCGTGCAGATGGGCGGCTGGTTCCGCAAGGAAATCAAGACGGTCAAGGATCTCGAAGGCCTGAAGATGCGTATCGGCGGCTTCGCCGGCAAGGTCATCTCCAAGCTGGGCGCCGTGCCGCAACAGATCGCCGGCGGTGACATCTACCCGGCGCTGGAAAAAGGCACCATCGACGCCGCCGAGTGGGTTGGCCCGTACGACGACCAGAAGCTCGGCTTCAACAAGGTCGCCAAGTTCTATTACTACCCGGGTTGGTGGGAAGGTGGTCCGCAGCTCTCCGTGCTGATCAACAAGAAGGCCTGGGATGCACTGCCGAAGGAATATCAGGCCATTTGCCAGATCGCCGCGGCCGATGCCCACGTCGAAATGATGTCCGACTACGACGGCAAAAACCCGACCGCGCTCAAGCAACTGATCGCCGGCGGCGCCCAGCTGCGTCCGTTCCCGAAAGAAGTCATGGACGCCTGCTACAAGGCTGCCCAGGAGCTGTACGCCGAAACTTCCGCCAGCAACGCCGCCTTCAAGAAGGTCTACGACGACTACAAGAAGTTCCAGGCCGATCAGAACCTCTGGTTCCGCATCGCCGAAGGTTCGTACTCGAACTACATGTACTCGCAGCGCTGATCGATCAGCACGGCACGCAAAACGGGCGCTTCGGCGCCCGTTTTTTTGCGCCTGGTTTTTGCAGCGAGGATGGTTGCTCCTGGCTGCGAGGGGACGAATAGTGGTGAGCCGCAGCGGTGAGCTGCATCTCTGCGCTGGCGAACGTCTTGTCTGCGCGGGGCCGTGGGGTCAGCCGGCCAGAGAGCGCCGCGATTTCCCGCCGGCCATGAAGCATTGATCCTGAGACCGGCAGTTGCAGCACTTGCAGCCCTTCGATACGCCTGTCCTGAGTTCCATCGAAGGGCCCGCCATGCGGGCTACTCAGGGCGAACGGTATTCCCGCCCGGCCGGTGATAGGCCGTTCGTGGTGAGTAGCCTTGCGCAGCAAGGTGTATCGAACCATGAACGACGTCCAATGGCGATTTTCAGGTTGATACTCCGCTCGCCGTCGGCGTCGCGGCGCATTTTGGTGAGAGGGCTTGAAGG
>JAUPVD010000059.1 GCA_030917225.1 Pseudomonadota bacterium | reverse complement strand
TGCGCAATACGCCGACAAGGAAGGGCGGGCTGCGATTGTCGCCGAGTTCGAACGTATCCACCTCTCCCTGCAACAGAACACGGCAGAACGTGCTGCCGCAGCTGTTCTCGGCTGCCTGCGCACACAATCCCATGGCAATGGCCTTGCAGTGGCCTGAGGTCGGTGCTGTCCTTACGGCTGGCATTGACGAAGCTGGCCGGGGGCCATTGGCCGGGCCGGTGGTCGCTGCCGCCGTAATCCTCGATCCGACACGCCCCATCGCCGGCCTCAACGACTCGAAGAAACTGACCGAAGCCGCCCGCGAGCGTCTGGCTGTGGAAATTCGCGAGAAGGCGCTGGCCTGGGGTATCGGCGAAGCCAGCCCCACGGAAATCGACCGCATCAACATCCTGCAGGCCACCTTCCTGGCCATGCGGCGTGCCACGGAAGCCCTGCAGATCACGCCGGCGCAGGCGCAAGTTGATGGCAACAAAGTGCCGCCCGGGCTGCCGTGCCCGGCCGAAGCCATTGTCAAAGGCGACGGCAAGGTCGCAGCCATTGCCGCCGCCTCGATTCTGGCCAAAACCTACCGCGATGCCCTGATGCGCGAACTGGCGCAGACCTTCCCTCAGTATGGGTTCGAACGCCACATGGGCTACCCAACGCCGGCGCATTTTGCAGCACTGCAGGCGCACGGCCCATGCATTGCCCATCGGCGCAGCTTTGCCCCGGTGGCGCAGCTCTCGCTGCTGTGAAACACCTGAGCTCACGCGACAATCCAAGGCTGAAACAGCTCCGCCGCTGGGCTGCCAACGGCCGTGCTCGGCGCGAAGACGGCGTCATCCTGCTCGACGGACTGCATCTGATTACCTCGCTGCAGGCCGCTGCCGGGTCCATTCAGGAGGTCATCGTTTCCGAAAGCGGTGCCCGCAAGGCGGAAATCGCCGACTGGCTGGCCGGTAATGCTCAGTCCGACATTGTCGTCATCCCGGACCCGCTCTTTGCCGAAATCGCCGTTACTGAAACCCCTTCCGGAATTCTGGCGGTCGCAGTTGTTCCTTTACCCTTATCGCCCATCGACAACGACCGCGATTGTGTCGTGCTCGACGGCATCCAGGACCCCGGCAACGTCGGCACCTTGCTACGCACCGCCGCCGCCGCGGGAATTCGGCAAGCTGTGCTGAGTCCAGGCTGCGCCGATGCCTGGGCGCCGAAGACCTTGCGTGCCGGGCAGGGGGCGCAGTTCGAACTGGCGGTTTACGAGAATTGCGATCTGCTGGCCACGCTGGCGGCCTACCGGGGAACCAGCATCGTCACCCGGCTGGATGCCGCGTCTTCTCTCTATGAAACGCCGCTGGAAGGTCCTCTTGCGTGGGTTTTCGGCTCGGAAGGTCAGGGTGTCAGTGCACCAGTGCGTGCCGCCGCCAGCCTAGGTGTCTTCATTCCGATGCCCGGCAGGACCGAATCGCTCAACGTTGCAGCCGCTGCGGCCGTCTGTCTGTTCGAAGTCGTCCGCCGACGCCGTTCATAAAACGAAAAACGGCTGGTGCATCAGCGATGCAGCCAGCCGTTGATCCGCCTGAGACGAGGCTTACTTGTTCTTCAGATCGATCTCGTAGACCGTTTTCTGAACCAGGCGCTGCACCAGCGAATCCAGCGTCAGGCCGCCCGAGGCACCGGAAGACACGCCGAGCACCGAAGTCGACTTTGCTCCCAGTTCCATTTTTTCCTCGGCATAGCCCGTCGCCACCTGCTCCGTGGTGTTGGCGTTGATGATCTTGTAGCGCATGCCGACGATCCAGATGCCTGTCGATTCCTCGACCTTGACCGAGCCAACGGCGACACCGGCTGCAGCACCGCCACGGCTACCTGCACCGATGGCGATCAATTGACCGGCTGCTTGTCCGTCAAAGCCCTGCTGAGCCTGGGCGACTGGTTCAGCCTTGAGAATGTCGAACTTCATGACCCATTTGGTCGTCTTGAACTTGCCCTTCTGCAGCACCTTGCGGGCAGATTTCGGATCGCCCATGGTGTAAGCCAGCTGGAATTCGTTGAGCAGTGGCCCCATGTCGGCACGCTCAAGCACCTTGAAGTTGGCCTTGCCCAGTTCTAGCTCCGCGTAGTCAGCGATGTTGTTCGGGCCGAATTTCTGCGTGAAGCTGGCGTTGTTGCTCTTGACCTCGCCCGGAATGACAACGATCGCTGGGCCTTTCTTCTTGGCATTGGCGTATTCAACCGGCTTGTACATGGCCTTGTCGGCCATGGCATTGGCGGTTTGTGAAGTATCGCCGCCAGAAGTTGGAGACGGGTTGTTCGGGTCAGAACCCAAGGTCACGCAGGCCGAAAGCAGGCCAGCGGCAAAAAATGAAGAAACGAGTGGGAGAGCGGTTTTCGGCGTCAACTGCATGAATTTTCTTCCCTGATATTTGAAGTTATAAATGTCGTTGTGATATCGATGAGAGTGTATCGCAGAAGCGCTAGAAAACCCGGTTGTCCAGCCGGATTTCCTGCATCACCGTGGTCGAAATTTCCTCGATAGATTTGGTCGAGGAATCCAGCCAGCGGATACCCTCGCGTTTCATCATCTTCTCCGCATCGTGCACTTCCTGGCGGCAGTTCTTGAGCGAGGCATAGTTGCTGTTCGGGCGGCGCTCCCCACGGATCTGCGCCAGCCGCTCGGGCTGGATGGTCAGTCCGAACAGTTTGCCGCGATGTCGCTCCAGCGTTCCCGGCAGGCGGCCGCGGTCGAAATCTTCAGGGATCAGAGGGAAATTGGCGGCCTTCAGGCCGAACTGCATGGCCAGGTAGAGCGAGGTCGGCGTCTTGCCGCAGCGCGAGACACCGACCAGGATCACGTCGGCGACTTCGAGGTCGTTGTCGGTGATGCCGTCATCGTGGGCCAGCGTGTAGTTGATGGCCTCGATACGGTTTTTGTAGTCCGAGGTGTCGATCGAGCCGTGCGAGCGGCCGACCGTATGTGTCGACTTGACACCGAGTTCGGCTTCCATCGGCGCCACGAAGGTCTCGATGAATGAGAGACACAGCGCGTCGGCGGCGTGCACCATCTGTGCCAGTTCGGGGTTTACCAGTGTGGTGAACACAATTGGCCGGGCACCGTCGATGCGGCCAGCTTCTTCGATGCGCATGATCAGTTCGTGCGCCTTCTCCGGCGTGTCCACAAAAGGCACGCGCGCCTGCTTGAAACGCACGCCCTCGAACTGCGTCAACAGGCTGTGGCCGAGGGCTTCGGCAGTAATGCCGGTACCATCGGAGATGTAAAAGACGGAGCGGACGCTGGCTTGTGGTTCCATGGTGTTCCTGATTGTCAAAGCGAATGCGCGATTCTAGCTGCTGTTATCAGTCGTAGTGCAACGGCATCAATCGATAGCGGGCTGCCAAGCTGGACGTGAACATGTGATTATCGCGAAGGAGCAGGACGATTTGACCAGTCTTTGATACATTCCTGCCAGAATGATCTCGCTCGCACTCCTTCTTATCGGCTTCTCGCTATTCAGCGCCCTGTCGCTTGCCCTGACGCATTTTCGAAGCGATCAATACCAGGCGCATACGCTGTCGCGACGGATGGGGCTGGTGCTGCTGATAGCCCTGTGCACACTACAGATGTTTCACTTCGCCTGGCTGTATCTGGATCTACCGTGGGTAGAGGTATTGCCGTACCGCATGACCCTGTTTGCCGTCGCTCCGGCTTTTTTCCTTTTCAGTCAGCCCTTGCTGAAGCCCGATGTTGTTACCTCCTGGCGTCCTGCACTGCTTGTGCATGCTCTGCCGCTCGGCGCCGCGCCCTTCCTGCCGGGCAATCTGGCCCTGCCGCTGGCCTTCATCGTCGGCGCCGGCTATCTGCTGTGGCTCGGCCGTTGCCTTTACGCGTTCCGCGCAGAGCGGGAGAGCTTCCTCCGCGAGATGATTCTCCTTGGCGGGGTGTTCGGCATTGCCATCGGCGTTTCGGTTCTTGGACTCCTGCAAGCGTCACTGCCGGGCAAGCTGTTTTTCAGCCTTTACGGAATTGCCATCGGCACCGCTTTTTTCCTGGTGCAGACGGTTCTCTGTCTGCGGCCGGGACTCACTGCCGAGGTTGTCGAGACCGTGCAAACGGCGTACGGCAACTCCACGCTCAGGAATGTCGATTGTGAGGCGACCCTGTCGCAACTGGAAGTGCTGATGACGGCCGAACGTCTCTATGTCGATCCGGAACTCAGCCTGCCGACACTTGCCGAGCGGCTGGGACTCAGTACCCACCAGTTATCGGAATTGATGAACGGCCGTCTGGGGAAGGGCTTTTCACGCTATCTGCGCGAGCGGCGGGTGGAAGCGGCCAAGACTGCGTTGTGCGAGGAGCAGTCCGCATCCGTGCTGTCGATCGGCCTGTGTGTCGGTTTTACCTCCCAATCGAATT
>JAUPVD010000058.1 GCA_030917225.1 Pseudomonadota bacterium | reverse complement strand
CTATTACACGCTGGCGCA
This sequence comes from Pseudomonadota bacterium, assembly GCA_030917225.1. Taxonomy (GTDB): domain Bacteria; phylum Pseudomonadota; class Gammaproteobacteria; order Burkholderiales; family Rhodocyclaceae; genus Proximibacter. Next base: position 3,572 of record JAUPVD010000058.1, on the reverse strand, counting down.
GCTCCGCAACATCACCATCTCCGGTGACATCGGCTGCTACACGCTCGGCTTCGGCCATCCGTGGAACGCGCTCGATGCCTGCATCTCGATGGGCGCCTCGATGGGCATGGCGCTCGGCCTCGACAAGGGCCGTGGTGAGAGCGACAAGGACAAGAAGATCGTTGCTGTCATCGGTGACTCGACCTTCATGCACATGGGCATGCAGGGTCTGCTCGACATCGTCTACAACAAGGGCAACGTCACCGTGCTGCTGCTCGATAACCGCGCCGTCGGCATGACCGGCGGCCAGGACAACCCGGGCACCGGCCGCGACATCCACGGCGACCCGGCGCCGCGCGTCGACTTCGCCGCAATCGTCAAGGCGCTCGGCGTCAAGGAAGAGCGGGTGCACGTGGTCAATCCCTATGAGCTGCCGACGCTGTTCAAGACGGTGCGTGATGAGACCAAGATTCCGGAACCGTCGGTGATCATCACCAACCAGCCCTGCGTGCTGGTCGATCACTATCACGGCCTGAAGCCCTTTACTGTCATCGACGACAAGTGCACCGGCTGCGGCAACTGCCTCGACACCGGCTGCCCGGCGATCCACGTGACCAAGCGCGATTCGGTCGTCAAACCTTCGGGCAAGACCGTCGACCTCGCCTGGGTGCGCATCGAAAGCTCGGTCTGTACCGGCTGCGGCCTGTGCGTGCAACCGTGCGCGCCGGATGCCATCGTGCATGCGGACAAGGTCATCCAGATCAAGGCCCTGCAAAGGCATTAACCACGACGCACACGAAGATCGCGAAGCCTTTCTTGGTGTGCTTCGTGATCTTCGTGGTTGAAGGATTCTATTCATGTCTGAAATTACAAATATCCTGGTAGTGGGCGTTGGCGGTCAGGGCGTCATGACGGCGACCGAAATCCTCGCTGAAGCTGCCATCGCGCTCGGCCACGACGTCAAGAAAACCGAAGTCGCCGGCATGGCGCAGCGCGGCGGGGTCGTCTCGTCACATCTGCGCTTCGGCCCGAAGGTGCTTTCGCCGCAGATCGCGCCGGGTGAGGCGCACGTGCTGCTTGCCTTCGAGGCGGCTGAGGGCATGCGCTGGCGGCACATGATGCGCTCCGATGCGCTGGCACTGATCAACACCGGCAACCTTGCGCCGCCGGTCGTTGAACTCGGGCTCTTCGAATACCCGGCCGATCCCATCGGCGAAATGCGTACTTCCGGCGCTCGCGTCTATTCTTTCGACGCCTCGGCCATTGCCACTGAACTCGGCAATATCCGCCTCGGTAACACCGTGATGCTGGGGGCCATCGCCGACCACCTGCCGTTCTCGGCCGAAGTGCTGGAGCGCTGTGTGCTACAGCGCTTTGCCAGGAAGGGCGAGCAGGTCATCGAGATGAACCGCCAGGCCTTCGCTGCCGGCCGTGCTGCTGCCGCAGAGGCCGCAAAGACGCAGGGCGCTACGGAGTCGGCGACTGCCTGATTTACGGTAAAATACGCAATCCGATCAAAGGGAAAGGTCGAGGCTGATGCCTCCACCTTTCCCCTTTTCTTTTGATGGTACAGAGATGACTGCAACGATCCTCGATGGCAATGCCCTGGCGCAGAAGCTGCGCGCCGATTTCAAGACCCGCGCCGAGGCGCTGGCCGCCAAGGGCACCCGCCCTGGCCTGGTGGTGATTCTGGTTGGTGAAGATCCGGCCTCGTCGGTCTATGTGCGCAACAAGGTGGCGGCCTGCGAGAAGGCCGGCTTCTATTCGGAGAAGATCGTCTATCCGGCCGATGTGGCGCAGGACGTGGTGATGGCGAAGATTGCCGAACTCAATGCCGATGCGAAGATCCACGGCATCCTCGTGCAGTTGCCGGTGCCAAAGCATTTCGATACCGACGCTGTGCTCGAGGCCATTGCCCCGGAAAAGGATGTCGATGGCTTCCACGCCGAGAACGTTGGTGCGCTGATGCAGGGCCAGCCGCGCTTCATCCCGTGCACGCCCTATGGCGTCACCAAGTTTTTCGAGGAAGCCGGCGTCAACCTGAAGGGCGCCGAGGCGGTCGTCATCGGCCGCTCGAACATCGTCGGCAAGCCGATGGCCATGCTGCTGCTGCAGGCTGGCGCCACGGTCACCATCTGCCATTCGCAAACCAAGGACTTGGCCTTCCACACCAAACGTGCGGATGTGCTGGTGGCCGCCGTCGGCCGGCCGAAGTTCGTCACCGCCGACATGGTCAAACCCGGGGCCGTCGTCATCGACGTCGGCATCAACCGACTGCCCGATGGGAAACTTTGTGGCGATGTTGATTTCGAAGGCGTCAAGGAAGTGGCTGGCGCCATCACTCCGGTTCCTGGTGGCGTCGGCCCGATGACCATCACCATGTTATTAGCCAATACGCTTGAAGCCGCTGAAAGGAGCGCAAAATGACCCAAACCAACACCCCCCTCGTCGGTATCGTCATGGGATCGGATTCCGACTGGCCGATCATGAAGGCTGCCGCCGAGACGCTGAAGAGCTTCGGCATTGCCTATGAAGCCAAGGTGCTCTCCGCGCACCGCACGCCGGATGCGGCACTGGACTATGCTTCCAGCGCCAGCGACCGTGGCATCAAGGTGTTGATCGGCGCCGCCGGCGGTGCCGCCCACCTGGCCGGCGTGCTTGCTGCCAAGACCCAGTTGCCGGTGCTCGGCGTGCCGATTCCTTCCAAGCACCTGATGGGGCTCGACTCGCTGCTGTCAATGGTGCAGATGCCCGGCGGCATTCCGGTCGCCACTTTCGCCGTCGGTGAAGCCGGCGCGACCAATGCTGCGCTGTTCGCCGTTGCCATGCTGGCCTTGAGTGATGCCGGGATGGCCGCCAAGCTTGCCGATTTCCGCGTGCGCCAGACTGAGAAGGTGCTGGCCAAGACGCTGCCCGATCTGTCCTGATTCGTCTGAGTCTCCTGATCCGGTGCTGACGAGCCTTCGCCGATGACTGCGGAAATCGCGGAGGCTGTTCGCCTGCTCAAGGTCGGTGAACTCGTTGGTATTCCGACCGAGACGGTTTACGGACTCGGTGCCGATGCAGCCAACCCTGATGCCGTAGCAAAGATTTTTGCGGCCAAGGGCCGACCCGCCGACCATCCCCTGATCGTTCATATCCCCGGTGCCGCTCATCTGGATCGCTGGGCGCGTGAAGTGCCTGGCGTTGCCTGGGAACTGGCCGAGGCCTTCTGGCCGGGGCCGCTGACGCTCATCCTCAAGCGCGCTGCCAATGTGCCGGACGCCGTCACCGGCGGCCAGGACACCGTGGGTCTGCGCGTTCCCGGGCACCCGGTGGCACTTGAACTGCTGCGTGAATTTGCAGCAGCCGGCGGCAGCGGGGGCATTGCTGCACCGTCCGCCAATCGCTTCGGCCGCATCAGCCCGACCACTGCCGACCATGTGCGGGAAGAGTTGGGCGACTCGGTTCCGCTGGTGCTCGATGGTGGCCCGTGCGTCGTCGGCATCGAATCCACCATTCTCGACCTTTCCTCCGGAAAACCTGTTCTTCTTCGGCCCGGGCATATCTCGCCGGCAGCGATCGAGTCGGTGTGCGGCATGCAGCCGGAAGCT
>JAUPVD010000057.1 GCA_030917225.1 Pseudomonadota bacterium | reverse complement strand
GCAGCCGCTGGGGCCGATCAGGGCCGTCACACGGTTCTCGAAGATCGGCATGGTGATGCCCTTGAGGGCCTTGAAATCACCGTAGTAGAAATCCAGGTTCTTGGATTCCGCCTTCATGGCGGGCGGCTTTTCCGGGAGCGTGATGGTAGAGGGCATGGTCGGTGTTCTTGCGTGGGTTACCACTTGATGTTCTTGCGCAGGCGGTAGCGCAGCCAGATGGCGACGGCGTTCATCGACAGCACCATGGCCATCAGCACGAAACCAGCAGCAGCAGCGTTGACCTCGAAGGCCGGATCGGGACGCGAAGTCCAGTTGAAGATCTGGATCGGCATGACGGTAAAGGGTGACATCAGCCAGTCGAACAGCCCGGCCGTACCCTGCCCGGTTTCGGTCAGCGGAACCGGCGGCAGGAAGGCGATGAAGGTCAGCGCACCGATGGTGATGATCGGCGCCGTTTCGCCGATGGCGCGCGCCAGACCGATGATGACGCCAGTGAGGATGCCGGGCATGGCGTAAGGCACGATGTGGTAGCGGCAGGTCTGCCAGCGCGTGGCACCGACCGCCATCGAACCCTCGCGGATCATCGCCGGAATGGCCCGGATGGCTTCCCGCGTCGACACGATGATGATCGGCAGGATCAGCAGCGCCAGCGTCAGGCCGGCGGAGAGGATGCTCTGCCCGAAGCCGAACTGATAGACGAAGATGCCGAGCGCCAGCAGGCCATAGACGATCGAAGGAACGGCTGCCAGGTTGGTGATGTTGATCTCGATGATGCTGGTCAGCCAATTGCGCTTGGCGTATTCCTCAAGGTAGAGGCCGGCCGCAACGCCGAGCGGAACGGCAGCGCAGGCGGTGACCAGCATGACCAGCAGCGAGCCGACCCAGGCCGAAAGAATGCCGGCCTCGGTGGCGCGCCGCGAGGCGAAGTTGAGGAAGAAGTCGACCGTGAAGCGCTCGGAGCCTTTCATCACCATGTCGGCAATCAGTGCAACGATGACCAGCAGGGCGAGTGCCAGACAGAAGATACCCAGCGACTTGAAGATCAGGTCGTTCGTTTTGCCACGCGCGATAACCGCACGGATTTGTTCAGTAGTCAGCGGTTTCATCAATAGTTCTCCCGGTACTTGGCACGCAACCATTGGCCGAGGATGTTGAACAGCAGCGTGATCAGCAGCAGGGTCAGGCCGGCGGCGAAGATGGTCTGGTAGCCGATCGAGCCATGCGGCAGGTCGCCGAGGGCTACCTGGACGATGTAAGAGGTAATGGTCGCAGCCGGTTCCATCGGGTTCCACGTCAGGTTCGGTTGCATGCCGGCTGCAACGGCCAGGATCATCGTTTCACCGACAGCGCGCGAAATGCCGAGGATGTAGGAAGCAGCCAGGCCGGAAATAGCCGCCGGCACAACGACGTGGATGGCGGTATAGAGGCGGGTCGAGCCCATCGCATAGGCGCCCTCGCGCAGGCTCATCGGCACGGCGCGCATGGCATCCTCGGAGAGCGAGGCCACGTACGGCACGATCATGATGCCCATGACCAGGCCGGCGGAGAGCAGCGAGAAACCGGGGAGGCTGGGGAAGATCACCTGCAGGATCGGGGTCACCACGAGCAGTGCGAAGTAGCCAAAGACAATCGTCGGGATGCCGCCGAGAAGTTCGAGAATCGGCTTGGCCATTTCCCGGACCCGCGAGTCGGCAAACTCGGAAAGATAGATGGCGATGACGGTGCCCATCGGGATGGCGACGGCCAGCGCGACGAAGGAAGAAACCAGCGTACCGGAGACCAGCACCATGATGCCGAAGTGCGCATCGTCGAACAGCGGTGTCCATTGGGTATCGGTTAGAAACTCGACGATGCCGATCTGGGCAAAAAAGGTGATCGACTCGGAGACCAGTACATAGACGATACCCAGCGTCGTCAGCACCGAGACCGCAGCAGCCCCGAGCAGCATAAACTCGATCAGGCGCTCGGTCAGGTTGCGCATGGCGTTCTTGGCCAGGCGGTCGCTGATGGTAGGTAGCTCAGAAGGTAAGTTGGCAGACATGGCGTGATTCACTTGAAGGGTCCTTCCGGAAACAGGGCCGGCCCTTACGGAACCGGCCCTGCGGTGACGGGCAAAATAGCCCGTCACGACATGGCTTACATCTTGGCTTCGCGCTTCATCAACTCTTCGATGGTGATGCCGATTTCGTTCTTGCCACCGAACACGGTACCGAGCTTCTTCTTGGCGACGTGATCAAGGTTGCCGGTGTAGGCAGCGGCCGGCAGCGGCACGTACTTCACTTCCTTGGTCAGCTTGGCGCCGTGCTTCATGTAGAACTCAATGAATTCCTTGACTTCCGGCTTGTCCAGCGAGGCCGCTTTGACATAGACGAAGATCGGGCGCGACAGCGGCTGGTAGGTGCCATTCTCGACGTTGGCAGCAGACGGCTCGACAGCCTTGCCGGTCTTCGGCGAAACGACCGGCAGCGCCTTCAGCTTGGCAGTGTTCTCGGCGTAGTAGGCGTAGCCGAAGTAGCCGATGGCATTGACGTCGCGTGAGACGCCCTGCACCAGCACGTTGTCGTCTTCGGAGGCGGTGTAGTCGCCGCGCGAGGACTTGGCCTTGCCGACCATGGCTTCGGTGAAGTACTCAAAGGTACCCGAGTCGGCACCGGCGCCGAACAGCTTGACCGGCGCATCCGGCCAGGCCGGGTTGACCTGGCTCCACTTGGTCACGGTGCCTTGAGCCGCCGGTTCCCACAGCTTCTTCATCTCTTCGACGGTAACCTGCTTGAGGAAGGTGTTCTTCGGATTGATAACGATGGTCAGCGCATCGAAGGCGACCGGCATTTCGACGTACTGCACGCCAGCGGCCTTGCAGTCTTCCATTTCCTTGGCCGTAATCGGACGCGAGGCGTTCGAGAAATCAGTCTCGCCACGGCAGAATTTCTTGAAGCCGCCGCCGGTACCGGAGATGCCCACGGTAACCTTGATGGCGTTCTTCTTGGCTTTCTGGAATTCTTCGGCCACAGCTTCGGTGATCGGGTACACCGTCGAGGAGCCGTCGATCTTGATGACCTGGGCGTTGGCAGCACCGGCGGCAAACAGGCCGGCAAGGCCTAGCGCAACGGCAATTTGGGTAGGCTTGAACATGGCAATCACTCCTGCGGAATCGGGGTTGTAGGGAGAACGGCGCAAGTGTGATCGCCTAATGTTACAAAACGATGACGGACTGTAATAATCACGTAACGGGTAAAATCCCGGCAGCCCAATTTCAGGATCTCGCCATGACCCAGGACCAACTCAAGGAAGCCGTCGCCCGTGCGGCCATCGCCCATGTCGTGCCCGACACCATTGTCGGCGTGGGGACTGGCTCAACGGCCAATTTCTTCATCGACGCGCTGGCCGAGATGAAGGATCGCATCCCCGGCGCCGTCGCCAGCTCGGAAGCTACCCGCAAGCGTCTGGAAGGTCATGGCATTCGTGTCTTTGACCTTAATGAAGTCAGCATCATCCCTGTTTACGTCGATGGCGCCGACGAAGTGAATGCTCGCCTGCACATGATCAAGGGCGGCGGTGGCGCCCTGACCCGCGAGAAGATCGTGGCGGCGGTGGCTGGCAAGTTCGTCTGCATCGCCGACGCCTCGAAAAAAGTCGACGTCATGGGCCGCTTCCCCCTGCCGGTGGAAGTCATCCCCATGGCCCGCGAGCACGTTGCCCGCCAGTTGGTCAAACTCGGCGGCCAGCCGAAGTTGCGCCAGGGCTTCACCACCGACAACGGCAACGTGATCCTCGACGTGCACGGCCTGGCCATTGTCGAGCCGGAGGAACTGGAAGCCGCAATCAACCAGATCGTCGGCGTCGTCACCAATGGACTATTTGCGATCCGCGGTGCGGATGTGCTGCTGCTGGGTGCGGCGGACGGGGTACAGACCTTCACCAAAGCCTGAAATTTTTCACCACAGAGATCACGGAGACCACGGAGGAAAAACGAAGGGCATACAAAAAAGCCCTATCGTTAACAGCCGGGAAAACAGGAAATTCTGCTTTTCTCCGTGAACTCCGTGCTCTCCGTGGTAACTGCTTTTCAAAATTTCAAAACAAAACAGCCCGGGGCTTGCGCCACCGGGCCGTTTTTTGTGTGCTGAAAAATCAGTTGGCTGGCGGCACGAAGCCCTGCACCTGATCAGCGCCGTCACCGAAGAAGTGCTTCTCGACCTGCTCGCTGAGGTACTTGCGGTGCGCGGCATCGGCCAGGTTCAGACGATTCTCGTTGATGATCATTGTCTGCAGCTTGATCCACTGCTGCCAGGCTTCCTTGGAAACGTTTTCCCACAGGCGCTTGCCGAGCGGGCCCGGCATCGGCGGTAAATCGAGGCCTTCGGCTTCACGGCCGAGTTTGACGCAGTTGACGTTACGTGCCATTGCAATGCTCCGGAGTTGGCTACTGAAAATTCGAAATATTGAAGGTGCGCATTATAGCCGAGGCTCTCCCGACTCAAAAAAGCTCCAGCCGTCAGCGCTGTCTTTCGCTTTTTCCAAGGCCCGGAAGGCCGAAGAAACGATTTCATTGGCACTCAATGCATCTTCCGGATAGACGGACATGCCGATCGTTGCCGAGATCTGCAGCTGCTCGTTGCCGAAACTGAAAATCATCGCGTCAACACAGGTCATGACTCGCCTGGCCAGACCCAGCATCTCGGCATCGGTTGCATCCGGCACCAGCAGGCCGAAGTCTTCCTGACCGATCCGGTAAAGCAGTTCGTGGCGCCGGATGGCACTGCTCACGTCCTGGGCCAGGCGAATCAGGATCGAATCGCCGGCGCGGTGGCCATAGCGTTGATGTATCCGGGCAAAGTCATCGAGATTGAATACCACCACCCCCAACTGCGTCCCGCGCCTTGCCGCATCGGCCAGGCAGCGCGCGAGCTCACCGTCGAACCGGCTGCGGTTGTACAGCCCGGTCAGCATGTCGCGCTCGGCAAGTTCCGACAGTCGTTGCTGCGCCGCATACGACGCCGTCACGTCGTCGAACAGCCAGACGCGGCCGATCGGCTTTTTCTTCTTGTCGATGACGACGCGTGAGCTCGCATTGAGCACGACGAAATTCTTCAGCGCAATTTCGAACGGCGCCCCGCTGGCTCGCGCCTGGTCACGCAGGTGATCCTTGAAGGCAGCATCGTCTTCCCGCAACCAGGCAGTTCGGCTGACCAGTTCCTTGTCGGTCAGCCCGGCAAGGACTGCATCGAACGGGAAGCCCCAAAGGTTCAGAAAGGCCGCGTTGGCGAACACCACGCGCCCACCCTCGTCCAGATAAAGCACGCCGGTATCGAGCGCGTCGAGCAGATAGCCGATGTCACCCGAGCTCAGTGGTACTTTTTCTGTGGTCATCACAAGCCTTTCATCAAGACCTTGGAACGACGCTGCAGGTTGTACACCAGCCGCTTTTCGTCCGGTAGTTCATCGACACTCTTTTCGGAGAAGCCGCGTTCGATGAACCAGTGCGAAGTCACCGTCGTCAGCACGAACAACTGCCTGATACCGGCCTCGCGGGCACGCACCTCGATCCGTTTCATCAACTGCTCGCCGTAACCGAAGCGACGGAACTGCGGATGCACGGCCAGGCAAGCCAGCTCGGCCTGCCCTTCGCCGTAGGGATAGAGCGCCGCGCAACCGACGATCAGGCCGTCGTGCTCGACCACCGAGAAGCGGTTGATCTCGCGCTCCAGCAAGTCGCGCTCGCGCCGCACCAGCATGCCTTCATCTTCAAGCGGTTCGATCAGCGCGATCAGGCCGCTGATGTCGTCCGGCCGCGCGTCGCGCAGTTTCTCCAGCGATTCGCGGGTGACCACCGTACCGACGCCGTCGCGCGAGAACAATTCGCGCAGCAGCGTGCCGTCTTCGTTGTAGCCGATGACGTGCACCCGGCCGACACCGGAGCGGCTGGCGCGCACGGCACAGGGCAGGTAGCGTTTGAGGTCGGAGGACAGCCAGTCGCCGATGCGCACCAGGCGATCGGCCGCATCCGCCGTCAGTTCATCGAGCAGGTGGCCGTCGATGTCGGTGGCGCCACGGCTGTCGGACAGAAACACCAACTTGTCGGCGTTGAGCGCCACGGCAGTAGCTTCGGCCACTTCCTCCATGGCCAGGTTGAAGCTTTCGCCGGTCGGGCTGGTGCCCATGCAGGAGAGCAGCACGATGTTACCCAGGCCCAGTTGCGCACGAATGCCCTCGGCATCGACCTTGCGCACGGCGCCGGCGTACTGCATGTCAACGCCGTCGATGACGCCGACCGGGCGGGCGGTGATGAAGTTGCCGCCGATCACGCGGATGGTGCTGTTGGCCATCGGCGTATCCGGCAAGCCCTGCGACAGCAAGGCCTCCAGTTCGAGATAGACGCTGCCGACGGCATCGATGACGCAATCAAGTGCGGCCGCATCGGTGACCCGGTAGCGGCCGTGGTATTTCGACTCCAGCCCCTTCTCGCGCAGCTCTTCCTCGATCTGCGGCCGTGCGCCATGCACCAGCACCAGTCGGATGCCGAGCGCTGCCAGCAGGTTGACGTCGTAGGCCAGCGTCCACGCCAGCGGCCCGGCGATCGCCTTGCCGCCGAAAGCCAGCACGAAGGTCTTGCCACGGAAGAGGTTGACGTAGGGCGCAACCGAGCGGAACCAGGCGACGAACTCGCCGGACTGCACCGACGAGGCGGATACCGGGACGCCTTTGGACTGATCGTTCATTTGCCCTCCAGCACGCGCTCGACCCTCTCGCACAGCGTCTTCAGCACCTTGACCCGCGCGTGGTTCTTGTCATTGGCTTCGACCAGTGTCCACGGCGAACGGCCGGTCGAGGTCCGCTCGACCAGGTCGCAGACGGCCTGTCCGTAGGCATCCCACTTCTCGCGGTTGCGCCAGTCTTCATCGGTGATCTTGAAACGCTTGAATTCAGTCTTTTCGCGCTCCTTGAAGCGCCGCAGCTGTTCGTCGTTGCTGACCTGCAACCAGAACTTGACGACGATCGCCCCGGACTGCACCAGCGCATGTTCGAAATCGTTGATCTCGGCGTAAGCGCGCAGCCAGTCGGATTCGCTGCAGAAGCCTTCGACGCGCTCGACGAGCACCCGCCCGTACCAGGTGCGGTCGAAGATCGACACCCGGCCAAGGCGCGGGATATGACGCCAGAAGCGCCACAGATAGGGCTGGGCACGCTCTTCGTCGGTCGGCGCGGCGACCGGGATGATCTGGTACTGGCGAGCGTCCATGGCCTCGGCAATGCGCCGGATGGTGCCGCCCTTGCCGGCCGCATCCGAGCCCTCGAATGCCAGGATCAGCGAGTGGTTCTGCACGAAGCGCGGATCGCGCATGAGCTGCGAGAGCTTGCCCTGCCACTTGGCCAGCTCCTTCTCGTACACCTTCTTTTCCAGCACCTTGGTCAGGTCAAGCTCGGTCAGCACCGTCCGCTTGTCGATGGCCGGAACGATCGGCGGCGCCACCGGTACGCTGCCGCGCGTTGCCTGCTCCAGGTGCTTGCGAATGGAGTCGCGCACGATATGGCCGACGGTCAGCGAGCGATAGTTGTCGTCGGTGCCCTCGATGATGATCCACGGGGCATGGGCCGTATTGGTCACACGCAGCACATGGCCGGCGACCGACTGCAGGTCGTCGTAGGTCTTCAGGCGATCCCAGCTGCCCTTGGTCACCCGCCAGGCCGTGCGCGGGTCCTTCTCCATGGCCTTCAGCCGAACTTCCTGCCCTTTTTTCGAGAGATGAAACCAGAACTTGAGAACGAGCGCGCCTTCATTGACCAGCATCGCCTCGAAGCGGTTGATCTCGTCGAGCGTCTCTTCCATCTCGGCACGCTTCATCTTCTTC
>JAUPVD010000009.1 GCA_030917225.1 Pseudomonadota bacterium | reverse complement strand
TTCGGGTTGTTGAACTTGAACCCTTCGTTCAACCCCTCACGCGCGTAGTCCAACTCAGTACCTTCAAGATACGGCAAGCTCTTCGGATCAATCAGCACGGTCACACCATGCGATTGAAAAGTAATGTCATCCGCCGCAACCTCATCGGCAAACTCCAGTTTGTAAGCCATGCCCGAGCAACCGCTGGTGCGAACGCCCAGGCGTAAGCCGACGCCCTTGCCACGCTTGGCAATGTAGTTGGTAACGTGCTTTGCTGCCTTTTCAGTCAGGGTAACGGCCATGCTGTACTCCTAAGTTCCTTATTCGCTGCGCTTCTTCTTGTAGTCGGCGACCGCTGCCTTGATCGCATCTTCCGCCAGAATCGAGCAGTGAATCTTCACCGGCGGCAGCGCCAGTTCTTCGGCGATCTGCGTGTTCTTGATGTCGAGCGCCTGGTCGACCGTCTTGCCCTTGACCCACTCGGTAACGAGCGAGCTGGAGGCGATGGCCGAACCGCAGCCGTAGGTCTTGAACTTGGCGTCCTCGATGACGCCTTCCTTGTTCACCTTGATCTGCAGCTTCATGACGTCGCCGCAGGCCGGCGCACCGACCATGCCGGTGCCGATGCCGTCTTCTTCCTTGGCGAAGGAACCGACGTTGCGCGGATTTTCGTAGTGATCCAGGACTTTAACGCTATAGGACATGGTGTTTCTCCTTCAGTATCAGTGTGCAGCCTAGTGCGCGGCCCATTGCACCGTGCTCAGATCGACGCCGTCCTGCACCATCTCCCACAGCGGCGAGAGTTCGCGCAGCTTGCCGATCTTCTGGTGCAACAGTTTGACTGCGTAATCGATCTCTTCCTCGGTCGTGAAACGGCCGATGGTGAAGCGGATCGAGCTGTGTGCAAGTTCGTCGTTGCGGCCCAGTGCGCGCAACACGTACGAGGGTTCAAGCGAGGCCGAGGTACAGGCCGACCCGGACGAGACGGCCAGATCCTTGATGGCCATGATCATCGATTCGCCCTCGACGTAGGCAAAGCTCATGTTCAGATTGTGCGGTACACGATGTTCGACATCGCCGTTCACATAAGTTGCCTCGATATCCTGTAAACCTTTCAGCAGGCGGTCGCGCAGCTTCTTGATGCGGGCGTTTTCCTCGGCCATTTCGACGCGCGCCAGGCGGAAGGCTTCGCCCATGCCGACGATCTGGTGCGTGGCCAGCGTGCCGGAGCGGAAACCGCGCTCATGGCCGCCACCGTGCATCTGTGCTTCCAGACGGACACGCGGCTTGCGGCGGACGTACAAGGCGCCGATACCTTTCGGGCCGTAGGTCTTGTGCGCGGAAAAGCTCATCAGATCGACCTTCAGCGTCGCCAGATCGATGTCGACCTTGCCGGTGGCCTGCGCCGCATCGACGTGGAAGATGATGCCCTTGTCACGGCAGATCTCGCCGATCTCGGCGATCGGCTGGATGACGCCGATCTCGTTGTTCACGAACATCACCGAGACCAGGATGGTATCCGGGCGGATCGCTGCCTTGAACACGTCGAGGTCGATCAGGCCGTTTTCCTGCACGTCGAGGTAGGTCGCCTCGAAGCCTTGGCGCTCCAGTTCGCGGAAGGTGTCGAGCACGGCCTTGTGCTCGGTCTTGACGGTGATGATGTGCTTGCCCTTGCCGCCGTAGAAATTGGCCGCACCCTTGATCGCCAGGTTGTTCGATTCGGTGGCACCCGAGGTCCACACGATTTCCTTGGCGTCGGCGTTGACCAGTTTGGCCACTTCCTCACGCGCTTCTTCCACCGCTGCATCGGCTTCCCAGCCGAAGCTGTGCGAGCGCGAAGCCGGGTTGCCGAATTTCTCGACAAGGTAGGGAATCATCTTCTCCGCAACGCGCGGGTCCACCGGGGTCGTGGCCGAATAGTCGAGGTAGATTGGCAGTTTCAACATAGTCTTGCTCCGCTTCGCTTTCGTATTAACGCTATTCTGGTTGTTGTGAGTGTTATGAGTGTGGCTGCAATCAGGCCGCATCCAGCTTCATGGCCGTCATTTGCTGCAATCCGACCACGGTCGCCTGCAACACGTTCAAAAAATCTTCAATCTGCGCCGCCGTCGTTTCACGACCCAGGCTTACACGCACGGCACCGCGCGCCACATCCGGCGCCACACCCATCGCTGCCAGCACGTGCGACGGCTCGGGATTGGCACTAGAGCACGCAGCGCCGCTGGCCACCGCAAAACCGGCACGGTCCAACTTGCCAACCAGCGTTTCGCCGTCCAGCTGCGGCATGGCGAAATAGCTGGTGTTCGGCAAACGTGAGGCCGCGGCGCCAAAAATCCGGGCACCCAGCGCCACCAGGCCAAGCTCCAGTTGCGCGCGCAACGCTGCCATCTGCACACCGCAGTCCGCGACCCTGGCCACCGCCAGCGAAGCAGCCACACCGAAACCGACAATGGCCGGCACATTCTCGGTCCCCGAACGCAAGCCTCGCTCGTGACCACCACCCGCGATCAGCGGCGCCAGCTCGACACGCTTGTCGAGGATCAACGCCGCCGCGCCCTTGGGGCCACCAATCTTGTGCGCGGACACGGTCAGCGCATGCACGCCCGCCGTATTCAGTTCGCGAAACGAAAGCGGCAGCTTGCCCAGCATCTGCACGGCATCGCTATGGAACCAGCCGCCACCGGCTCTTGCGGCTTCGGCCAAGGTGGCGACATCCTGCAGCACACCCGTTTCATTGTTGGCACCCATCACCGACAGCAACTGCGGTTTATCCTGCAGCACACACCGGTAAGCTTCAGCATCAACTCGGCCTTCGCCGTCGACCGCCAGCTTTCTCAGTTGCCAGCCCTGGCGCACCAGTTGTTCGGCAGGTTTGACCACACAGGGATGCTCGACGGCCGACACAGCAAGCACTGAGGGCCGAAGGCATGCCGCAGCCCTCTTCAAAAAAAGGTTGTTCGCCTCGGAACCGCCGCTGGTAAAAACCACCTCGGTCGGATGCGCTCCCACTGCTGCGGCCACCTGCTGCCGCGCCTCGTCTATCGCCCGTCGCGCCGCCCGGCCATACTCGTGCCGGCTGGACGGATTGCCGAACTGCCCGGAAAGCCAGGGCAGCATCGCCTCCAGCACCGCCGGTGCCAGCGGCGTTGTCGCGTTGTGGTCGAGATAGACCGGCGCAAACATGATGTTCAGGCCGAAACAGCCATGATCTTGGCGCGCGGACGGGGGCCCAGTCGCTGATCCTTCACCGGTGCGACGACTGTGACGGCCTGGTACTCGTCCTTGTGCGCATTGTTCGTCACCAGATCCTGCAGCGAAACCGAACTCAGGTATTCGTACATCTTCCGGTTCAGTGTCGACCAGAGGTCGTGGGTCATGCAGCGGTGCTCGTCGTGACAGTTCTCCTTGCCGCCGCACTGCGTTGCATCGAGCGCCTCATCGACGGCGCGGATGATGTCGGCCACCGAGATCTGCTCCAGCGACCGCGCCAGACAGTAACCGCCACCGGGGCCGCGCACGCTTTCCACCAACTGGTAGCGCCGCAGCTTGCCGAAGAGCTGTTCCAGATAGGACAGCGAAATCTTCTGGCGCTCGCTGATCGCAGCAAGCGTCACCGGCCCCTCGCGCCCACGCAGGGCCAGATCAATCATGGCGGTAACGGCAAATCGTCCTTTAGTCGTGAGTCGCATGTTGCCTCCAGAGGCTAAGACCGTATACAGAACATGGAACAGTTCAGGACACGTAATACTTGATAGGTTTAGTCAACTATAATAAAGACCGACTGTATTAGTCAACTATTTTGCCCAGGTATTTCGGATCGAACTTATCCAGGTTGGCGAGCTCGCCCTCGACACAAACTCCCGCCGTTTCGAGCTTTCTGAGCAAGAGTTCAAACCGGCGGTCAGTTTCCACCGCATGATCGAGCAGACCGTGAATGGCCTTTGCCAGCGGATCGTCCATGTCGGCAGCCACGGCATAAGCCGAGAAGCCCATCTTCTCGGCCTTCTCCTCACGCTTTTGCGCCTGCTCGCCGTCGATGATGCGCGCGGGGTTGCCAACGGCCGTCGCATTGGGCGGCACATCCTTGAACACCACGGCATTCGAGCCAACCTTGGCACCGGCACCAATAGTGATCGGACCAAGCACCTTGGCCCCGGCACCGATGACCACGCCATCACCCAGTGTCGGATGGCGCTTGCCCTTGTTCCACGAGGTTCCGCCGAGCGTCACGCCGTGGTAAAGCGTGACGCCGTCGCCGATCACGGCCGTTTCGCCGATAACCACGCCCATGCCGTGGTCAATGAAGAAGCGCCGGCCGATCGTTGCGCCGGGGTGAATCTCGATACCGGTCAACATGCGCGCCAGATGCGATACGAAACGCGCCAGCCAGCGCAGGCGATGCCCCCACAACCAGTGGGCAAATCGATGCGCAAACGCCGCATGAACACCCGGATAGCAGGTCAACACCTCCCATGCCGAGCGGGCTGCAGGATCACGATCGAATACCGAGCGAATGTCTTCGCGCAAACGGGCAAACATGGAAGCTCCCTGGTTTTCTTTCCCCGGATTTTAAAATACCCGAGTGATGTGATCTACTATTTTTCTATCGGTTCAATATCGGCGCCGGTACCGCGCCAGCGCGGCCCTGTCGGCTTCTCGATCGAATCCAGAATACCGCGGAGAATATTGATTTCATCCTTCTCCAGCGCAGCGCGCCCGAACAGCCGACGCAGTTTTGGCATCAGCCGACGTGGCCGCGCGGGATCGTGAAAACCGGTTGTGGCCAGCACGCGTTCCAGATGTACATAGAAGCGCTCGACCTCATCCAGGGCGGCCGGCGCCGAACTGAACGGGGTCGCCGGCGTGGCCAACGCCGGCGGCAGACCGCCGAATGCTGCCATGCGCAGTTCATAGGCCATCACCTGAACGGCCGCGCCCAGGTTGAGCGAGCTGAAATCAGGGTTGCTCGGGATCGTCACAGCCTTCTGGCAGCGCTGCAATTCGTCGTTGGAAAGGCCACTGCTCTCGTTGCCGAACACCAGCGCCACATCGCCTTCGGCACTCCGCTGCAGGAGCGGCCCCACCGCCTCGCGCACACCCACGGCGACCGGACCGAGATCGCGCAGGCGCGCCGAGAGCGCTACTGCTTCGACGCAACCGGCCAGCGCCTCGTCGAGCGACGCACACACTGGCGCAGCAGCCAGCACATCGTCGGCCCCTGCCGCCCGCGCCGCAGCCACCTCGTCAACCGCACAGAGTGGCTGAACGAGGTAGAGCCGGGTCAGCCCCATCGCCTTCATGGCCCGCGCGGCCGCCCCGATGTTACCGGGATGGCTGGTGCGGCAAAGCACGATGCGCACGCGCCCGAGAAGCGCCGCAGGAGTTTCCGGCGTTTGGGATGTTTGATTCGGCGCTTGAGCCAGGTTCATAGTAAAATGCGCGATCCGTCAAAATGATTCGGGCGGCGCGGTACGTTGCATAGTTCTCCGTACCCACTCCGCCCGACAAGTTCTTTACAAAGCCATGCATCCAGCACTCAATATCGCCGTCAAGGCCGCGCGTCGCGCCGGCCAGATCATCTCCCGTGCCTCGCTTGACGTGGACCTGCTGAAGGTCACCACCAAGCGCCAGAGCGATTTCGTCACCGAGGTCGACAAGGCCGCCGAAGCCGCCATTATTGAAGTGCTGCGCGAGGCTTATCCGAATCATTCGATTTTAGCAGAAGAGTCCGGAGCCTCAGGCCCTTCGCAGGCTGAATACCAGTGGATCATCGACCCGCTGGACGGCACCACCAACTTCATCCACGGTTTCCCGCAGTACGCAGTTTCGATCGCACTGGCACACAACGGCAATGTCACTCAGGCCGTAGTTTACGACCCCGAGCGCAACGAGTTGTTCACCGCCAGCAAGGGCCGTGGTGCATTCCTCAATGATCGCCGTATCCGCGTGTCGAAGCGCATCAAACTGGAAGGTGCCTTGATCGGCACCGGCTTCCCCTTCCGCGTGCTCGACCATGTGGACACCTATCTGGCCATCTTCAAGGAACTGACCGGCAAGACCGCCGGCATGCGCCGCCCCGGCGCTGCAGCGCTGGATCTGGCCTGGGTGGCCTGCGGCCGCCTCGACGGCTTCTGGGAATTCGGCCTGTCGCCATGGGACATGGCGGCCGGCACCCTGCTCATCACCGAAGCCGGCGGCCTCGTCTCCGACCTGGCCGGCGAATCGAAGTATCTCGACTCCGGCAACCTGGTCGCCGGCAGCCCGAAAATCTTCTCACCGCTGATGCAGGTGATCCAGTCGCACAAGACGCCCGCGCTCCCGGCCTGAACCGGCCATTTGCTGCACTAGCAGCGCTCGCAACCTGCGCCGGATGAATTCATCGATCCGGCGCCTATTCCTGTATCTCCTCTCCGCCTCGCCACATTGGTGTCGGCGGGACTCGCCATGCTTCCTGCGGCGGCGGCACATCCGGCAGATTATCCTGGTTACCCATACCTGCCATTCGCAATTCGCGAATCAAGAAGTTAATAATCAAGCAATTGACTTTAAATAACTATTTTCATATATTCGCTATTCGCGAATAGCGAATATGGAAGCCGCCATGCCCCGACCAAAATCAAACCCTCAGCTTGTTCTGCGCCCGCAGGATCTGGTGGTCTTGCTCCGCCTCGCGCTTGAAAATGGCCCACCACCCACCTATGCCGTACTGGCGGCCGAACTCGGCATGACCGCTTCGGAAGTCCACGCCGGAATCGAACGCGCCTTGCGTGCGCAACTCGCCCGCAAGGACGCCAGCGGCAAGGCCAGCGTGGTGCGCGAAGCGCTCAGGCTTTTCCTGCAGCATGGCGCGCGTTACTCCTTCCCGGCCACGCGCGGCGAGATGACGCGCGGCATGCCCACCGGCTACGCCGCGCCGCCACTGCTGGAGAAGATCGTGCAGCCGGCCGAACCGGCGCCGGTGTGGCCGCACAAGCACGGCACGGTACGCGGCATGGCTTTCTACCCGCTCTACCCCAGCGTACCCGAGGCGGCCACCCGCAACCCGGCGCTCTACGAACTGCTGGTGCTATTCGACGCCGTGCGCGGCGGTAGCGCGCGCGAACGGGCCATTGCCATTGAGTTGTTGAACGAACGGCTACAAGCACCAACGGCATGAACCCGAACGACCCGAATGTCGTGCTGCTGGAACTGGTTGCCGACCGGCTTGGCGAAGGCCTGCGCGACGAATTTGTCTTCGTCGGCGGCGCCGTCGCCGGTCTGCTCATCACCGACCCTGCACTGCCGGCGATCCGCCCGACGGAGGACGTGGACCTGATCGTGCACGCCGCCGTGCTGGCCGATTACCACCGGGTCGAACAGGCGCTACGCGAACGTGGCTTCGTACAGGATATGACGCCCGCCGCACCAATCTGCCGCTGGCGTGTAGGGTCCGTCGCCGTCGATGTAATGCCGACGCTGGACAAGATTCTCGGTTTCTCGAACCGCTGGTATCCGCTTGCGCTACAAACCGCTCAACCAGCCATCCTGCCAACTGGCACGGTAATCCGCCTGGTGCCGGCCCCGGTTTTCCTCGCCACCAAGCTGGAGGCCTTTTCGGGGCGCGGCAACAATGACTACCTGTTCAGCCACGACCTCGGCGATCTGGTTTCGGTGCTTGACGGACGAGATGCGTTAATCGACGAATGCCGCGCCAGCCCACAGGAATTACGCGGTTACCTGAGCGAACGATTCATTGGTCTACTGACCTCGCCGGCCTTCATTGAATCGCTTCCCGGCCATCTGCCGGGTGATGCAGCGAGCCAGGAACGCGCCCCGGAACTTGAAGAAAAACTGCGCCGGCTGGCGCAACTCGCCTGAACTCAACACTCTGAAAATACGATGTCCGACACCGATTTCACCAAGCACACCCCGATGATGCAGCAGTATCTCCGGCTCAAAGCCAACCACCCGGAGACGCTGCTTTTCTATCGTATGGGTGATTTCTACGAGCTGTTCTTCGAGGATGCCGAGAAGGCCGCACGGCTGCTCGACATTACGCTGACCACGCGCGGGCAGACGGCGGGCATGCCGATCAAGATGTGCGGTGTGCCTTTCCACGCTGCCGAGCAGTACCTCGCCAAGCTGGTCAAGCTCGGCGAATCGGTGGTCATCTGCGAGCAGATCGGCGACCCGGCCACCAGCAAGGGGCCGGTCGAGCGCGCGGTGGCGCGCATTGTCACGCCGGGCACGCTGACCGATGCGGCGCTGCTCGACGAGAAGCGGGAAACGCTGCTGCTGGCCATTGCGCCGGCCCGCTACAGCAGTGGCCTGGCCTGGCTGAATCTGGCCAGCGGTGAGCTGCGTGCCGCCGAGATCGCCAACGAGCGCCTGGCGGCGGCGCTGGAACGCATTCGCCCGGCCGAGATCGTACTGCCGGATTCGCTGGCCCTGCCCTTCACACCTTCTGCCGCACAGACGCGCCGGCCGGACTGGCATTTCGACAGCGAGGCCGCCGAACGCGACCTGTGCGCGCGCTTTGCCGTCGCCTCGCTGGCCGGTTTCGGCGTCGAGGATGCCGGCCCCGAAATTGCCGCCGCCGGTGCCCTGATGCGCTATGCCCAGGCCACGCAGGCTCGCGATCTGGCGCATGTGCGCGCCATCGTCATCGAGCGCGAGAGCACCTATATCGGTCTCGACGCTGCCACCCGGCGCAACCTGGAGCTGACCGAGACGCTGCGCGGCCAGCCCGAGCCGACGCTGTGGTCGCTGATCGACCGCTGCATCACCTCGATGGGCTCACGCTGTCTGCAACACGCGCTGCACCACCCGCTGCGCGACCGCGCGATTCCCAGCGCCCGCCATGCGGCCGTCGAATCGCTGCTCGACGATGCCGGCCAGGCGATGCATGCCGTGCGCGACGCACTGAAAGGCATGGCCGATATCGAGCGCATCACCGGCCGCATCGCCTTGCAGAGCGCCCGCCCGCGCGACTTGTCCGGGCTGTGCAGCAGCCTTGGCCGGCTCGATGCGCTGCGCGCGCCGCTGCTTGCCAGTAGCGCACCGCTGCTGCAAGAACTGCACCAGCAACTGGAAACCCCGGCCGCCGTGCTTGCGCTGCTGACCCGCGCCATTGCCCCGGAACCTTCGACCAACCTGCGCGACGGCGGCGTCATCGCCAACGGCTACGATGCCGACCTCGACGAGTTGCGCGGCATCCAGGACAACTGCGGCGACTTCCTGGTCGCGCTGGAAGCGCGCGAACGCGAGCGTACCGGCATCAGCAGCCTGAAGGTGGAATACAACCGGGTGCATGGTTTCTATATCGAAGTCACCCACGCCAACGTCGAGCGCATCCCGGAAGACTACCGCCGCCGGCAGACGCTGAAGAACGCCGAGCGCTACATCACCCCCGAACTGAAAGCCTTCGAGGACAAGGCGCTGTCGGCGCAGGACCGCGCACTGGCCCGCGAAAAGCTGCTTTACGAAGCGGTGCTGGAGGCGCTGCAGCCCGAGGTGGCGCGCCTGCTCGAAGTCGCCCGCGCCGTGGCCCTGCTCGACATGCTGGCCGCCTTTGCCGAAGTGGCGATGAACCGTGACTACCGCCGCCCGGAGTTTTCGACCGAGCCGGGGCTTCGCATCGAAGGCGGCCGTCACCCGGTGGTGGAAGGCCAGATCGCCGAGAACGGCGAAACCTTCATCGCCAACGACACGATTCTCGGC
>JAUPVD010000056.1 GCA_030917225.1 Pseudomonadota bacterium | reverse complement strand
GTTCCCCATACCGAAATCATGGAGTATTGGTACAAATGTCCTGGATGCGGCTTGCTTATGGGAGACGAAGTTCTCAAGCTTGCCTTAACCCCATCAAGTGTTAAAGCCATCGCAGAAGAATACGAGCCTGACTAACCGCTTCGGATCGGGAGTAGCTACGAACTACTTCCGCCGCCGCTCCCGCACCGCCTCCAGGTGCTTGCATAGAATCTCCGTTCCCTCCAGCAACCGCGGCGTGTGGCGCTGGATCAGCTCCGGCTGCACGAAGAACAGGTTGTCGCGTTTCACCGCCTCGATGCTGGTCCATTTCTTCCAGTCGTCCAGCCATTCCGGGCGCGAGTCGCCCATGCCGCTGGCGATGATGGCTTCCGGGTTGGCGGCGATCACCGCTTCCACGTTGATCGTCGGCGCCATCTGCGTCAGCGCGCCGAAGACATTCTCGCCGCCGCACAGGCGGATGGCGTCGGAGATGATCTGGTTCTTGCCCACCGTCATCAGCGGCTGCTTCCAGATCTGGTAGAAGGTGCGCACCGAGGTCTTGCCGGCGTATTTGCCGCGCAGCGCGGCCAGGCGATCGCGGAAACGTCTGGCTTCGGCAGCCGCCACGGCCTCCGTGCCGGCCAGCACGCCGAGGCGCTCGATCTCGCTGGCCACGTCGTCGATGCGGTTGGGCTGCGAGACGTACATCGTGTAACCGAGACTCTTGAGCTTGTCGAGGTGCGCCGCAGCGTTGCCACTTTGCCAACCGACGATGAGGTCGGGCTTGAGGGCGGCCACAGCTTCCAGATCGAAGCGCGAATAGCCACCGACGCGCTGAATTTTTTTGGCCACTTCCGGATAGTCGCTGTAATCCACCGTACCGACGATCTGCGCGCCGGCACCGGCGGCGAACAGGGTTTCGGTCATGTGCGGTGCCAGGCTGATGATGCGCTTTGCCGGCTGGGCAAGACGCACGGTATTGCCGGCATCGTCGCGCACGGAAACCTCGGCGTGTGCAGGCATCGCGACGGCAAGGCCAATGACAATCAGGCTGGGGAATACGCTCATCGCTGCTTCCATTCTTCGATGGCGGCAGCGAGGCGCTGCCATTCGGTTTCGTTGCCCGGCAGGCCGAAGCGGAGGCCGGGGATATCTGAAAAGAGGCGGACGAGGATGCCGCGTTGCGCCAGGAAATCATGCAGTGCAGTCGCCTCTGCGCAGGGCAGCCAGTGGAAGAGCGCGTTGCCAGCGCCCTCACCCAGCGGGGCAAGCAGGGCGGCCAGACGTGCGCTCGCGGCAGCGAGCGTGCGGCGCGTTGCCGTCTGCCAGAGACGATCGGCCAACGCCGCCGTGGCTACCGCGCGTGATGGATTGCTCACTGCCCACGGGCCGATGGCTTCAGCCATGCGCGCCAGCAAATCGGGCTGGGCAAAAAGGAAGCCGACGCGCGCACCGGCCAGCCCGAAGAACTTGCCGAGCGAGCGCAGCACGATCAGGTTGGGTGCAGCTTCGGTGCCGGCGACATCGGCCACGCAGTTGTCCGGATCGGCATCGCCGAAGGCTTCGTCGACGACCAGCGTGCCGCCACGCTTGTTCAACTGGACAGCGGCGTCGAGCAACTCGTTACGGGTGAACTGCCGCGCCGTCGGATTGTTCGGGTTACACAACAGGATGTTCGGCGTGGCCGCGGCCAGTGCGCGTTGCAGCGTGGCGCCCTGCAGGCGGCGCAGTTTGTGGCCGGCACGTTCCCAGGCTTGTGGATGTTCGGCATAGATCGGTGTGAGGCAGGCCACTGCAGCGCGCGGCAACAAGGCTGGCAGCCACTGGATGGCGGCCTGCGAACCGGGCACGGCGAGGAGGTTCGGGTTGCCGTAATACCCAGCAGCGGCAGACTCCAGCCCGTCGTTCTCTTCTGGCAGGCGCCGCCAGCAATCGGCCGGCAGCGGCGGCACCGGCCAGGCCTCGGGATTGATGCCGGTAGACAGGTCGACCCAGTCGGCGAGCGGGATGCCCCACTGCTCGGCGGCCAGGCGCAAACGGCCGCCGTGTTCAAGCATGGGCGGCTCCGGCGAACAGCGCGACCAGCGCACCCAGCACAAAGGCGCTGGCCAGCCACAGGCGCAGGCTGCGCTGCACCAATGCCAGCGCGCGCTGGATATCCAGCGACTGCGGCGCACGACCTTCGCCCAGCGTCGGCCGCACTTCGAGGTGGCCGTGATAGATGGCCGGGCCACCCAGCGAAATCTGCAGCGAGCCCGCACCGGCAGCCATCACCGGGCCGGCGTTCGGGCTGTCCCAGTGCGGCGCCTGCGCCCGCCAGCAGGCCAGTGCACGGCGAGTGTTACCGAACAGTGCATAGGAGAATGCCGTCAGCCGTGCCGGAATGTAGTTGAGGACATCGTCCAGCCGCGCAGCAGCAGCGCCGAAACACAGAAAGCGTTCGTTGCGGTAGCCCCACATCGCGTCCAGCGTGTTGGCCAGCCGGAAGAGCAGCGCGCCCGGCCCGCCGAGCAGGAAGAACCAGAACAGCGCGCCGAAGACGGCGTCGTTACCGTTCTCCAGCAGCGATTCGACGGCGGCCTTGGCGACCCCCTCCTCGTTGAGCGCCGAGGTATCGCGCGAGACCATCCAGCCGACGTGCTCGCGCGCGGCCGCGAGGTTGCCGGCATCGAGATCGGCGGCGACGCGCTCGCCGTGCTCTTCCAGCGCGCGGCCACCGAGGGCGAAGCAAAGCAGCAGCGGATGCAGCAGCCAACCCAGGGGCAGGGTGCACAGCCAGCCAGCCAGCACTACCGCCGGCAGCACCGCCAGGCTCAAGGCCAGCAGGCCGAGCAGGCGCGAACCACCACCAATATTGAGCCGCCCTTCGATGCGCCCGGCGAGCCAGCCAAAACCAACCAGCGGATGCCAGCGCTTCGGCTCGCCGAGCAGGCGATCCAGCGTGGCGCCGGCCATGGCGAAAAGGGGCAGCAGGAGGGGGGTGGGGAGTGACAAGGCGGGGAAACCGGAATAGGGCGAGTGCGGATTTTACCGCGCGGGCGGGGTCACAGTCAGAACAGGGTCGGGCGCCAACGGGCGGACGTGCGAAAATGCCGTCTTCGCACGGCTCCTCATCACACCCATTTCCATGCCCGCCACCCCCACCCTGATGGTTCAAGGCTGCACCTCCGACGCCGGCAAGAGCACGCTGGTCGCCGCGCTGTGTCG
>JAUPVD010000055.1 GCA_030917225.1 Pseudomonadota bacterium | reverse complement strand
ATCAGCTATGTGCTGGCGCCACTGCTGCGCTTGTTGCAGCCAGTGGTCTGGTTCCTCAATATCTTTGTCGGCAGCCTCCTCCGCTTGCTTCGGCTCAGGCCGGAGGGCGCCCACGAAGCTCCGAGAATGTCTCCGGAAGAGTTACGGACGCTGGTGCTGGAAGGCGGCAACTTCATTCCACAAAAGCACCAGAGCATTCTGCTGAACCTGTTCGATCTCGAATCGATCAGCGTCGAGGACGTAATGACGCCACGAGCCTCCATCGAGGCGCTGGACCTCGCGGCGCCATGGGGTGACGTCATGACACGACTGACAACGTGTTACCACACCCGACTGCCGATCTATCGCGAAGACCCGGGCAACATCATCGGTATTTTGCATATGCGCAGGGTCCTGGCGCCGTTGCAGCGGGGCGAACTCAACATCGCGGAGATCGAAGCGCAGATTCATGAGCCGTATTACATTCCCGCGCAGACGCCGGTGTTCTCCCAGCTGCAGTTTTTCCAGGAGAACCGACAGCGCATCGGCCTTGTCGTTGACGAGTACGGCGAAGTCCTTGGACTGGTGACTCTGGAAGACATTCTTGAGGAGATCATTGGTGAGTTCACAACTTCTGCGCCCTCATCAACCAACGGGTTAGGCTGGAACGAGGAAGGCAGCACACTGGTTGAAGGAGGCCGGTCGCTCCGGGAAATCAACCGAAAATTGGGCACAGCTTTCCCATTGGATGGCCCAAAAACGCTCAACGGACTGATTCTTGAGCATTTTCAGGACATTCCCGAGACCGGGGTAACCATCAAGGTTGCCGGAATACCCATAGAAATCGTACAAACGCAAGACAAAAGCGTGAAAGTGGCCCGCCTGTTTCAACCCGACGCTTCTGTCGGCGAAACTACTTGAATTAGCGACGCGAAATCCCTGTCTTTACAAAGGGAACGCCTCGTAGCATCATCAGCATGATCTCGTCAGCATACTCAACAATAAAGTGATTTTCTGAGCCTATGGCAGCAAACCCGCAGCAGGCACCGCTCAGCGGACTGGCCCGCGCCCTCGTTCAGGCAGGACGCCTCAAAGAAGCGGAGGCGGAAGCTTTGCTCGCCCAAGCAGCGGCAAGTGGCAGCACTTTTATTGAGCAGTCAGCCAACGCCAAGAAACTCACCCCGCTCCAGATCGCCAGCTTTGCTGCAGAAACCTTCGGCTACCCATTATTTGACCTGGCCGCGTTCGACGACGCACACATCCCGGCCAACGCCATCGACCGGAAACTGATCGGCACTCACAAGGTCATCCCGCTGCACAAGCGCGGCAACCGACTAACCATCGCCACCGCCGACCCGACCAATTTGCGGGCGCTCGATGAAATCCGCTTTCAGACCAGCCTGGTGGTTGACCCGGTTGTGGTCGAAGAGCCGAAGCTGCTTCCCTTGGTCACCAAGCTTTCGGAAACGGCGGAAGACTCGCTCAAAAGTCTGGCCAGCGAAGACATCAACCTCGAATTTACGGACGAAGATGCACAGAGCGCTGCAGAAGAAGCCTCATCGATGGAGGTTGACGACGCTCCGGTCGTCAAGTTCATCCAGAAGATGCTGCTCGACGCTATCAACGATGGCGCCTCGGACATCCACTTTGAACCCTACGAGAAGTTCTACCGAATCCGCTTCCGCGTTGACGGCATCCTGCGCGAAGTGGCCACGCCACCGCTGGTCATCAAGGACAAGATCGCTTCCCGTATCAAGGTTATTTCGCGACTGAACATCGCGGAAAAACGGGTGCCGCAAGACGGCCGCATGAAATTGGTGCTTTCCAAGAGCCGGTCGATCGACTTCCGGGTCAGCACGCTGCCGACATTGCACGGCGAAAAAATCGTGCTGCGTATTCTCGATCCGTCGAGCGCTACGCTGGGCATCGAAGCTCTCGGCTACGACCCCGACCAGAAAGAATTTCTGCTCGATGCAGTGAACCGCCCTTACGGCATGGTTCTGGTAACCGGCCCGACCGGTTCCGGCAAGACGGTATCGCTCTATACCTGCCTGAACATTCTGAACAAGCCCGGCATCAACATTTCCACGGCCGAAGATCCGGCAGAAATCCCGTTACCGGGCATCAACCAGGTCAACGTCGATGACAGAGCCGGCCTAACGTTTCCGGCAGCGCTGAAATCCTTCCTGCGACAGGATCCGGACATCATCATGGTCGGTGAAATCCGCGACCTTGAAACCGCAGAGATTGCTGTCAAAGCGGCTCAAACCGGCCACATGGTGCTCTCGACGCTGCACACCAACGACGCACCACAGACGCTGACCCGACTGGCGAACATGGGCGTACCGCTATTCAATATCGCATCAAGTGTCCTGCTGATCACAGCCCAACGCCTTGCCAGGCGATTGTGCAACTGCAAGGTACCGCTCGAAACACCGACTGAAGCGCTGCTCAACGCCGGCTTCACCGAAGCCGACATCGATGGCACCTGGACGCTATACGGCCCCGGAGGCTGCGATCGTTGCAAGGGGTCCGGCTACAAGGGGCGGGTCGGCATTTATCAGGTTATGCCGGTTACGGAAGAGATCTCGCGCATCATTCTTGCCGGCGGCAACGCTCTGGACATCGCAGCACAGGCACAGCGCGAGGGGGTCAAAGATTTGCGACGCTCCGGTCTGATCAAGGCCATGCAGGGCGTGACTTCGCTTGAAGAAGTGCT
Organism: Pseudomonadota bacterium; assembly: GCA_030917225.1. Taxonomy (GTDB): domain Bacteria; phylum Pseudomonadota; class Gammaproteobacteria; order Burkholderiales; family Rhodocyclaceae; genus Proximibacter. The sequence continues at coordinate 320 of JAUPVD010000055.1, read as the reverse complement.
CAACACTACCAACGCATAACAACACAACGATCGAAGGGGAGCCAATGGCCACCGCCAAACCCGTGAAAAAGCCTGCAGGACCCAAGGAATTCACTTTCCTCTGGGAAGGCAAGAACAAGGACGGCAAAGATGTCAGAGGCGAAACTCGTGCCACGAGCGAAAGTGCTGCACAAGCAACCCTTCGTCGCCAAGGCCTGCGGGTCACAAAAATCAGCAAGCAGCGCTTCAAGACCGGTAGCAAGATCACAGACAAAGACATCACGCTGTTTACCCGTCAACTGGCTACCATGATGAAAGCTGGCGTCCCGCTGTTGCAAGCC
>JAUPVD010000054.1 GCA_030917225.1 Pseudomonadota bacterium | reverse complement strand
CTCGTTCTGCGATGAGGACAGGCCGACGTCATCGGCCACCGCGATGACCAGGCCGCCGGCGACGCCGGTCAGCGTCAGCGTCATCAGCGCATCGGAAGCTACGTTGAGACCGACATGCTTCATTGCGCAGAACGCGCGCGATCCGGCCATCGCTGCGCCAAAGGCGATTTCCAGCGAGGTCTTCTCGTTGACCGCCCACTCGGCATACAGATCCGGATAGGTCGAGATCACTTCCAGCATCTCGGTCGCCGGCGTGCCCGGATAGGCCGCCGCTACCTTTACACCAGATTCCCAGACGGCGCGCGACACCGCTTCGTTACCAGACATCAGTAGCCGGCTCTGGGCCGGCGCGGGCATGACTGCCGCCATGGAATCTCCTTGCGTTGCAATATGGTTCAAAAATGAACGGCCAACATAGCGATTTTGTATCGAGACCTCGTTGATTCAGATCAATTCCCCTGTTGTGAAAAAGGTTACCCGGGGGGTTGACAACAATTTCCCGTATTGTGATACTGCGTTCCGTTATATGAAACGTATTGGTGCGGCGCAAAACTTTGATAGTGAGCGCCGTATTAAGCTTGGCCGGTCGCGATTCATTTACTCGCGCCAGGCACCTGGGCGTTGCAGCCTTTCAGGCATGCAGCACAAGAACACTTCGCACAACTGGAGACACCCATGGCAGCTCAACCCGACATCAACAAGGCCGTCGCAGCGCCGGACATCGATCCGCAGGAAACGCAAGAATGGCGTGATGCACTGGCCAGCGTTGTCGACAAGGAGGGCGCCGAGCGCGCCCACTTCCTCGTCGAGGACATGATCGAACAGGCACGCGAACAGGGCATCGACATCCCCTACAGCGCCAACACTGAATACATCAACACCATCCCGGTCGAGCAGCAGCCGAAGTACCCCGGCAACCCCGACCTCGAAATCAAGATCCACAACTACATCCGCTGGAACGCGATGGCTATGGTGGTCGGTGCCAACAAGGACACCAACGTTGGCGGCCACATCGCCTCCTTCGCCTCGGCTGCCGCCCTCTATGACGTCGGCTTTTCGCACTTCTGGCATGCGCCGTCCGAGAACCATGGCGGCGACCTGATCTTCTTCCAGGGCCATGCCGTACCCGGCGTCTATGCACGCGCCTTCATGCTCGGCCGCCTGAGCGAAGACCAGATGAACAATTTCCGTCAGGAAGTGGACGGCAAGGGCATCTCGTCCTACCCGCACCCCTGGCTGATGCCGGACTTCTGGCAGTTCCCGACGGTGTCGATGGGCCTCGGCCCGATCCAGGCCATCTACCAGGCCCGCTTCATGAAGTACCTCGACTCGCGCGGGCTGGCGACCGCCGGCGACCGCAAGGTCTGGGCCTTCCTCGGCGACGGCGAGACCGACGAAGTCGAATCGCTGGGCGCCATCGGCATGGCTGGCCGTGAAAAACTCGACAACCTGATCTTCGTCATCAACTGCAACCTGCAACGCCTCGATGGCCCGGTGCGCGGCAACGGCAAAATCATCCAGGAACTTGAAGCCGAGTTCCGTGGTGCCGGCTGGAACGTCGTCAAGCTGATCTGGGGCACCCACTGGGACACCCTGCTCGCCCGCGACAAGAAAGGCATCCTCAAGCAACGCATGATGGACTGCGTGGACGGCGAGTATCAGACCTTCAAGGCCAAGAACGGCGCCTACGTGCGCGAACACTTCTTCAACACGCCGGAACTGAAGGAACTGGTCGCCGACTGGACCGATGACGAGATCTGGAACCTCAACCGTGGCGGCCACGACCTGTTCAAGATCTTCTCGGCCTACGACCGCGCCATCAAGCACAAAGGCCAGCCGACGCTGATCCTGGCCAAGACGATCAAGGGCTTCGGCATGGGCGACGCCGGCGAGGCGATGAACATCAGCCACCAGGCAAAGAAGATGGACCACGATCAGGTCCGCCGCTTCCGCGATCGTTTCGCACTGCCGGTGCCGGACGACAAGCTCGACGAAATTCCTTTCCTGACCTTCGACGAAGGCTCGCCGGAACAGACCTACCTGCGCGAACACCGCATGGCGCTCGGCGGCTTTCTGCCGCAGCGTCGGCGCAAGGCGGCACCGCTGACCATTCCCGCGCTGTCGACCTTCGACTCGCTGCTGAAAGCTTCGGGTAGCGGCCGCGAACTGTCGACCACCATGTCCATCGTGCGCATCATGAACATGCTGCTCAAGGACAAGCAGGTCGGCAAGAACATCGTGCCGATCGTGCCGGACGAATCGCGCACCTTCGGCATGGAAGGCATGTTCCGCCAGGTCGGCATCTGGAACCAGCAGGGCCAGAACTACGTGCCGGAAGACCATGACCAGCTGATGTTCTACAAGGAATCGAAGACCGGCCAGGTGCTGCAGGAAGGCATCAACGAAGCCGGTGCGATGAGCGACTGGATCGCTGCCGCCACCGCCTACTCGGTGCACAACGTGCAGATGATTCCGTTCTACATCTGCTACTCGATGTTCGGCCTGCAGCGCGTCATGGACCTGTGCTGGGCCGCCGGCGACCAACGCGCCCGCGGTTTCCTGATCGGCGGCACCGCCGGCCGCACGACGCTGAACGGCGAAGGCCTGCAGCACGAGGACGGCCACAGCCTGATCCTGTCAAACCTGATCCCGAACTGCGTCTCCTACGACCCGACCTTCCAGTACGAAGTCGCCGTCATCGCCCAGGACGGCCTGCGCCGCATGTACCAGGAGCAGGAAGACATCTTCTATTACATCACCGTGATGAACGAGAACTACGAACATCCGGAGATGCCGGCCGGTGCCGAGCAGGACATCATCAAGGGCATGTACCAGTTCAAGAAGGGCCCGGTTGCCGACGGCAAGAAGGCCGCACCGCGCGTGCAGCTGCTCGGTTCGGGCACCATCTTCCGCGAAGTCATTGCCGCCGCCGAACTGCTCAAGCAGGACTGGGGTGTCGATGCCGACATCTGGGGCTGCCCGTCGTTCAACGAACTGGCGCGCAACGGCAACGACGTGATGCGCTGGAACATGCTCAACCCGGTCGAGAAGCCGCGCCTCTCGCATGTCGAACAGTGCCTGAACGACACGCGTGGCCCGGTCATCGCCGCCACCGACTACATCCGCCTGTTCGCCGACCAGATCCGTCCGCTGATCAATCGCCGCTACGTCACGCTCGGTACCGATGGTTTCGGCCGTTCGGACACGCGCGAAAAGCTGCGCCACTTCTTCGAGGTGGATCGCCGCTGGGTCACGCTCGCTGCGCTGAAGGCACTGGCTGACGAGGGCACCATCGACCGTTCGAAGGTGGCTGAGGCGATCCTGAAGTACGGGATCGACGTCAACAAACCGAACCCGATGTCCGTCTAAGGAGGAGCCGACATGAGCAATATCGTGGAAGTAAAGGTTCCGGACATCGGCGATTTCACCGACGTACCGGTGATCGATGTGTTCGTGAAAGTGGGCGACACCATCAAGGTGGA
>JAUPVD010000053.1 GCA_030917225.1 Pseudomonadota bacterium | reverse complement strand
CAGTGTTTCCGTGTGCGGCATGTCGGCAAGCCCAACCGCCGTACCGAGCATGGCATTGACGGCGACGCTTCGGCAGCATTCCTGTTGGCACAGGTAGTGTGCGAGCGGGATGCCGGCTTGCTGTGAGAGGAGGTCGAGCAGGGCGGTTTCGACTGCGGCGCTGGCGGCCGGTGTGGCATTGGTGGTGCGGGCAGCAAGCCCGGCCAGCGCCGTTTCAACCCATTGTCCGGGCAGTGCTGCGGCCGACTGGTTCAGGCCGCGTTCTGCGGCGGCCGGGTCTTCGCTGCCATGGCTGGGCAGCGGTGCGCACTCGCCGTAGCCGATCAGCCCGCTATCGGTTTCAAGCCGGATCAGCCAACCGCTACGAACCGATAGCGTGCCTGCAGCCGACTGCCATTCGATCTTGAGCGGCAGGGTGTAAGGCTGCAGTCTGGCAGCGGTGATGCGCACGCGCGACGATCAGCGGCGCTTGCGGTATATGCCGAAAACCGGCGCGCGTTTTTCCAGCCAGGCGTTGCGGCCTTCCTGACCTTCCGCCGTCTGGTAAAAGAGGCCAGTGGCGTTGCCGGCCAGTTCCTGGATGCCGGCCAGCCCGTCGGTGTCGGCGTTGAAGCCGGCCTTCAGCATGCGCAGCGCCATCGGCGAGTGCTGCAACATTTCGCGGCACCACTGCACGGTTTCCTCCTCCAGCAGTTCGAGCGGTACCACGGTGTTGACCAGACCCATGTCGAGCGCCTGCTGGGCGCTGTACTGGCGGCACAGGAACCAGATTTCCTTGGCCTTCTTCATGCCGACGCTGCGTGCCAGGAGACCGGCACCAAGGCCGGCGTCGAAGGAGCCGACGCGCGGGCCGGTCTGGCCGAAGCGGGCGTTGTCGGCAGCAATGGTCAGGTCGCAAACGAGGTGCAACACGTGGCCGCCGCCGATGGCGTAGCCGGCGACCATGGCTACCACTGGCTTGGGCAGGCGGCGGATCTGCATCTGCAGGTCGAGCACGTTGAGGTGCGGCGTGCCGCCTTCGTCGATGTAGCCCTCGGCGCCGCGTACCGTCTGGTCGCCGCCGGAACAGAAGGCGTCCGGGCCCTCACCGGTGAGGATGATGACGCCGACTTCGTTGTCGTGGTGGGCGCGGTGGAAGGCGTCGATCAGCTCCTTCACGGTTTCCGGGCGGAAGGCGTTGCGTTTCTGCGGCCGGTCGATGGTGATCCTGGCGATGCCTTCGGCAAATTCGTAGCGGATGTCGGTGTAGGTGCCGGCGGGGTCGCGCGGTTTCCAGTCAAGGGCGGATCGGATCATGGCGTGCTTCTGGTGGCGGGTAATGCGAACAGTATACCGTGCGCCTTCTCCCCTATAATGAATGCACAGCACAAGAACAGGAGGGGGGCATGCAGAAAAGCACGCTTACGGGCCAGCGACTGGTCGCCGTCTTTCTGGTCGGCTGCATCCTCTTCAATTATCCGGTGCTGTCGCTGTTCGACCGGGTGGCGACATTGTTCGACTTGCCGCTCGTCTTCGCCTACCTTTTCGGTGCGTGGGGTGGCCTGATCCTGCTCATGGCCTGGGTGGTTGAGCGGCGCTCCGACCAGCGCACCGAGCGGAGCGGAGGCTGAACGATGCTGCAGGGCCCCGTCGTCATCGCTGTTTCCTTCCTCTATCTGGCGCTACTGTTCGCGGTGGCTTACTGGGGCGACAAGCGCGCCGATGCCGGCCGGTCGATCATTTCCAATCCGACCATCTACGCGTTGTCGATGGCGGTTTATTGCACGACCTGGACTTACTACGGCAGCGTCGGCCGCGCAGCGGTGACGGGTGTCGGCTTTCTGCCGATCTATCTCGGCCCGACCCTGGTCATGACCCTTGGCGGCTTTCTGCTGCTGAAGATGATCCGCACGGCCAAGGCCAACCGCATCACCTCGATTGCCGACTTCATCGCCTCGCGCTACGGCAAGAGCCAGTTGCTGGGCGGTCTGGTAACGGTGATCGCGGTGATCGGCATCGTTCCCTATATCGCGCTGCAGTTGAAGGCGGTGGCCAGCAGCTACGACCTGATCGTCGGTTACCCGGCACTGATTGCGCCAGCGGAAAGCGGCAGCTCGATCTTTGCCGATACCACCTTCTACATCGCCCTGATCCTCGCTACCTTCACCATTCTTTTCGGTACTCGCCACCTCGATGCAACCGAGCGGCACGAGGGCATGGTGGCTGCCGTGGCGCTGGAGTCGGTGGTCAAACTGATGGCCTTCGGCGCGGTCGGCCTGTTCGTCACCTTCGGGCTTTACGGCGGTATCGGCGATCTGTTCGCGCGGGCCATGAGCGATCCGCAACTGGCCAAGCTGACTGCGGTGGCGAGCGGCAGCCGCAGTTACGCCACGTGGTTTTCGCTGACTTTGCTGGCCGGGCTGGCCATCCTCTTTTTGCCACGGCAGTTCCAGGTCACGGTGGTCGAGAACGTTTCCGAGGCGCAACTCAAGCGGGCGATCTGGCTGTTCCCGCTCTATCTGCTGCTGATCAACCTCTTTGTTTTGCCCATCGCGCTTGGCGGCTTGATGCGCTTCGCTGGGCAGGGCGTCGATGCCGATACCTTCGTGCTGACGCTGCCGATGTCGGCGCAGCAGGAACTGCTGGCCTTGCTCGTCTTCGTCGGTGGCCTGTCGGCGGCGACCGGCATGGTCATCGTCGAAACCATCGCGCTGTCGACCATGGTCTGCAACGATCTGGTAATGCCGCTGCTGTTGCGCACCAAAACGCTGGCGCTGCATACCGAGCGCGATCTTTCCGGTCTGCTGTTGTCGATCCGGCGCGGTGCGATCGTCCTCATCCTGCTGCTTGGCTATCTGTATTTCCGGCTGGCCGGAGATGCCTACGCACTGGTCGGCATCGGGCTGATCAGCTTCTCGGCCGTGGCCCAGTTCGCCCCGGCGATGATCGGCGGCATGTACTGGCGAGGCGGCACGCGCAACGGCGCGCTGGCTGGCCTGCTCGCCGGCTTTGCCGTCTGGGCCTATACGTTGCTGCTGCCCTCGTTTTCGAAATCGGGCTGGCTGCCGGCCAGCTTCATTTCCGATGGGCTTTTTGGCATCACCCTGCTCAAGCCGCACCAGCTCTTCGGGCTGGCCGGGCTGGACGATATCTCGCACTGCCTGTTCTGGAGCTTTGCCGCCAATATCGGCGCCTATGTCGTGGTCTCGCTGCTGCGTGCGCCGACAGCTGCGGAGGCCAGCCAGGCCACCCAGTTCGTCGATGCGCTGAAGACCACGCGGCCGGTGGGTTCGGCACTCTGGCGCGGCAGTGCGGATGCGGCGGACCTGGTCGCGCTGGTTGGGCGCTTTCTCGGGCCGGTGCGTGCGGAGACGGCCTTCGCTTCCTATGCCCGACGGCATGGCTTGGCCGATCCGAGCAAGCTGGAAGCAGATGCCGATCTGGTGCACTACGCGGAAATGCTGCTGGCCGGTGCTATCGGCAGCGCTTCGGCGCGGGCCATGGTGGCTTCGGTGGCCAAGGAGGAGCCACTGTCGCTGCCCGAGGTGATGAACATCCTCGACGAGGCCTCGCAGTTGCGCAGCTATAGCCGGGAACTCGAACGCAAATCGCGCGAACTCGAAGCGGCTACCGGCGAGCTGAAGGCGGCGAATGAACAGTTGCTTGAGGTGGATCGCCTGAAGGATGACTTCATGGCCTCGGTGAGCCACGAATTGCGCACGCCGCTGACCTCGATCCGCGCCTTTTCCGAAATCCTGCGTGACGATCCCAAGACCGCCTTGCCCGAGCGGGAGCGTTTTCTGGGCATCATCGTCAGCGAAACCGAGCGGCTGACGCGGCTGGTCAACCAGATTCTCGACATGGCCAAGATCGAATCGGGCAATGCCGAATGGCTGGTGGAAGACGTCGACCTGAATTCGGTTGTGGAGCAGTCGATGGCGGCAACCAGTCAGCTCTTCCGTGACAAGGGCGTGGCGCTCTCGCTGGATCTCGCTTCGTCGGTGCCGTTGATCCGTGGCGACAGAGACCGCCTGATGCAGGTGGTGATCAATCTGTTGTCCAATGCCGTGAAGTTCGTGCCACCCAATGATGGTCGTGTCACGGTTCGGCTGATGGCCGATAACGATTCCCTGCGGGTATCCGTCACCGATAACGGCCCCGGCATCCGGCTTGAGGATCAGGCGGTCATCTTCGACCGCTTCCGTCAGGGCGGCGATGCGATGACCAGCAAGCCGACGGGTACCGGCCTGGGCTTGCCTATCAGCCGTAAAATCGTCGAATATTTCGGTGGAAAGCTATGGGTGGAGAGCGAACCCGGCCAGGGAGCGAGCTTCATTTTCTCTCTGCCGCTAAACAACAACGAGAACGGGACAAACGAATGAGCAAGAAAATTCTGATTGCCGACGACGAGCAAAACATCGTCATTTCCGTCGAATTCCTGATGAAGCGCGAGGGCTATACCGTTTCCGTGGCCGGCGACGGCGAGGCTGCGCTGGCCAAGATTCGCGAGGAGAAACCGGATCTGGTGCTGCTCGACGTGATGATGCCGAAGAAGAACGGATTCGATGTCTGTCAGGAAGTGCGCGCCGACCCGGCCTTTGCCGGTACGCGAATCCTGATGCTGACCGCCAGGGGGCGCGACACCGAAGTCGCCAAAGGACTGGCCCTGGGGGCCGACGGCTACATGTCCAAGCCCTTTTCCACCAAGGATCTGGTCGACAAGGTTCGCGAGCTGCTGGGCTAGGTGATGAAGCTCTCTCCAAACCGCAAACTGATGCTGACGGCAGCCCTTGCGCTGGCGTTCGTGTCTGCCTTGCTGGTCGTCGCTGTCTTGCTGGTGCGCGCGGCAGACGCCAACCAGAGCGATGCGGCGCCGCCGCTGGTCATGGTGGCGCTGTTTGCCGGTGCGGCGATTTTCGCGCTGTTGCGCCATCTGTCCGAAATGTTCATGCGGGCGCCGCTGCAGCTGGCCGACGAAACCCGTATCGTGACGCGCGACAGCAGCCGTCGCGTCAAGCCGGCGGGCAGCGTGGAGTTGCAGGCGCTGGCCGAAGCCATCAACGAACTGGCGGCACGCCGGCAGGCGGCAGAGCAGGATGTGCAGGCGGAGATCGCCCGTTCGCAGGAAAACCTGGAAGCGGACCGCAACCGCCTGGCGGTGCTGATGGCCGAATTGCGGCAGAGCGTCGTCGTCTGCAATCTGGACGGTCGCATCCTGCTCTACAACCAGCGGGCGCGAGAGGTCCTGTCTGCAGGTGTTGGCGGCGAACTGGTCGGACTCGGCCGGTCGCTCTACGCGGTTTTCGAGCGCAGCCTGATTGCCCATGCGCTGGATCAGGTGGGCCGTCGTCTGGGCAGCGAGGATGCGCCAGCCGCCGAGTTCGTGACGGCCACCCATGCCGGGCGCTTGCTTCGTGTCCACCTGGCCCCGGTGGCGGGACACGAAGCCGGCAGCGACACGCTGAAGATGACCGGATTCGTTCTGCTGCTCGATGACATTACCGCCTCCTTCGAAACCGAGGGGCGTCGGGACGCGCTGATCCAGTCGCTGACCGAAGGCAGCCGGGGGCCATTGGGCAACATCCGCGCTGCGGCGGAAATGCTCTTTTCCTATCCCGACATGGAGGCCGACGAGCGCACGCGGTTTCTCACGGTCATCCGATCCGAAGTGGAGGGCTTGTCGGGCAGGGTGGAACAGTCGGCGAAGGAATATGCGCGCGAACTGACGGCGCGCTG
>JAUPVD010000052.1 GCA_030917225.1 Pseudomonadota bacterium | reverse complement strand
GCAATGCGCACCGGCCACTCGGCAAAGCGGTCGCAAAAGGTCTGGTAGTGCTGTTCGCAGAGCAGGGTGGTCGGGCACAGCACGGCCACCTGGCGGCCACCGGCAACGGCACAGAAAGCTGCGCGCAGGGCGACTTCGGTCTTGCCGAAGCCGACATCGCCGCAGACCAGCCGGTCCATCGGCTTGCCCGACTTCATGTCCTCGATGACGGCGGCGATGGCGCTGGCCTGGTCGGCCGTCTCCTCGAAGCCGAAGCCGTCGGCAAAGGCATCGTAGTCGTGGACCTTGAAGTCGAAGGCATGACCTTGCCGTGCAGCGCGGCTGGCATAGAGTGCCAGCAGTTCGGCGGCAGTGTCGCGCGCCTGCTGTGCGGCCCGGCGCTTGGCCTTTTCCCACTGCTGCGAGCCGAGCGTATGCAACGGTGCCGCATCGGGTTCGTTGCCCGAGTAGCGCGAGATGACGTGCAGCTGCGAAACCGGCACGTAGAGCTTGGCCTCGTTGGCGTAATGCAGTTCGAGGAATTCGGTATCGCCCTCGCCGAGATCGAGGTGGATCAGACCCTGATAGCGGGCAATGCCGTGCTGCTCGTGCACCACCGGGTCGCCGACCTTGAGTTCGGTCAGGTCGCGCAGCCAGTTTTCCAGCGAGGCCTTGCGCTGCGCATCGCGCTTTGCGCGACGAGCCTTGGACGATGGGCTGCCGGCGTAGAGTTCGGCTTCGGTGATGAAGGCAATGGCTTCCGTTCCGCCGGCGATGAAGCCGCCGAAGAGCGGCCCGACGCCGAGACCGAAACGGGCGGTGCCGGCAAGGAAGGTTTCGGCATCGGTCGTGGCTTCGGCCTTGAGTTCGTACTCGGCAAGCAGCTCGGTCAGCGTTTCGCGGCGCCCGGCAGAATCGGCAAGAAGGAGGACGCGGCCGGAAAAGCTGGCCAGGAAGTGTTTCAAGGCACTCAGTGGGTCATCCGCCCGGCGATCCACGGCGACAGGCGGCAATGCCTGCGTTACGGCAATTTCTGCATGGGCGCGCTCGCCGGCGCCAAGATCCAGGCGGCCGAGTGGGCGCGCCGCCAGGAAGAACTGCTCCTCGGAAAGGAAAAGTTCGGCCGGCGGCAGCAGGGGCCGAGTGCGGTCGCCGGAAAGCATCTGATAGCGCGACTGCGTATCGCGCCAGAAGGCACGGATCGCTTCCGGCACATTGTTGTGCAGGCAGAGCACGCTGTCTTTCGGCAGGTAGTCGAAGAGATTGGCTGTTTCCTCGAAAAACAGCGGCAACCAGTATTCGATGCCAGCCGGCGGGGTGCCGGCGGAAATGTCGCGGTAAATGCCCGATTTTGCCGGGTCACCCTCGAAGACCTCGCGAAAACGCTGGCGGAAGCGTGTCCGCCCGGCATCGTCCATCGGGAACTCGCGCGCCGGCAGCAGGCGGATCTCCGGCACGGGATAGAGCGTGCGCTGGTTGTCGACATCGAAGGTCTTGATACTTTCGACTTCCTGGTCGAACAGATCCAGCCGGAAGGGAAGCGGTGACCCCATCGGATACAGGTCGATGAGACCGCCGCGGATCGAATATTCGCCGGGAGAAACGACCTGGGTGACATGCGTGTAACCGGCCAGCGTCAGCTGTGCACGCAGTTTCTCGCTATCGAGCGGCTCACCCTTGCGGATGAAGAAGGTGTAGGCCGCCAGCCATTCCGGCGGTGACAGCCGGTAGAGCGCCGTCGAGGCCGGCAGCAGCAGGATGTCGCAGTCGCCGCGGGTGACGGCGTACAGGGTCGCCAGTCGCTCGGAAACGAGGTCGTGGTGGGGCGAAAAACTGTCATAGGGCAGCGTTTCCCAGTCCGGGAGCAGGCGGACGCGCGCCTCCGGTGCAAACCACGGTATTTCTTCAAGCAAGCGCTGCGCATCGGCCGGGTTGGCGGTCAGCACGGCCAGCAGGCGCCCGCCGTCGGCAGAAAGCGCCGATCTGGCCAGGCTGGCGATGGCTAGCGCATCGGCAGAACCCGTCAGTTTGGGCAGCGAAACGCGCTGTTCCGGACGTGGCAGGGGCGGCAGTTGCAGAAGCGCGAGGGAGGGGGAGCTGGGGCGAGGCGGCATGGGGAGGTGGATTATAGCGGCTGCCGCTGGCGCTTCCCAACCCCGGCATGCAGGCGCCGATGGCTCGCCGGGCATTTGACTGCCGATGGCATTCGTCGGAAATGCTCGACATTCGCAGAGGGTCTTGGCATCATCATATGCCAAACGAAAGTCTGCCCGGAAGCTGGAACGACCTATGTATTCGATGTCTCCAATGTCTCCGATGTCTTTATTCGCGCAAACCATGACAGGACCTGCATGCGACTGATCCCCATGCCGTCAGGTGAATCCAGACGGTGGCACGCATGGCATTGAAGCGTTTCCGCAGCCTGCGCTACCGGATCGTCGTCGGTCTGGTGGTTTCCGTGTGGATCGTCCTCGGCATCTACGGCGGCGTAACCATCTCCTATCGCCAGCAGCAACTGGAAGACTCGCTGCAGGACCGCACGCAGCGGCTGGCAACCCTGATCGCCGGATCGCTGGCCCGGCCGATGTACGATTTCAACGAGCTGGCTATTCAAAGTGCCGTCAGTTCCATGGCTTCGGATACCGATATCGTCAGTGTCAGCGTCATCGATAGCGAAGGTGTCGAAATCGCCTCGGCAGGCGCGCCACGAATTGGTCCGGATCAGGTATCCAGTGCGACGCGGCGTATCGTATACCGGGACCATCTGCGAACAGTCGACCTCGGCCGGGTCAGCATCGCGCTTTCCCGCGAGCCGATCACGGCGCAGCTGCGTGTCCTCATCATCAATTCGCTCATCATCAACGCACTGATGGCGCTGGTGCTGGGGCTCGTCATCTATCTGATCTTCCGCAGTCTCGCACGGCCGTTCCGCGACATCCTCGAATCGATGGACAAGCTGCAGCATGGCGACGTGCAGATCACGCTCTCCGGGCTGAAGCGCGACGACGAGATCGGGCGCATGTCGGAGGCGGTGATGCGTTTTCGTGACGCCATTCTCAGTCGTCGTCTGGCAGAGGACGAGACCCAGGCGCTGCTGGCAGAAAAGAACGCGGTGCTCAACAACGCGCTGGTCGGCATACTGGTCACGCACCAGCGCATCATCGTCTCGTGCAACAGCCGGCTGGAAAAGCTCTTTGGTTACGATGCCGGAGAGTTGAACGGCAAGCCGGTTCGTCTGATTTTCGATAACGAAGAAATCTACGAGAAGGTCGGTCTCGAAGCCGATCTGGTGTTCGCACACGGCGACAGCTATTCGCGTGAACTCAGCCTGAGGCGGCGGGATGGTTCGCTGTTCCCGGCGGCGTTGAATGGCCGGGCCAACGATCCGAAGGTGCCCGGCGGTACGCGGACCTGGATCATCGCCGATGTGACCGAACGTCGACGCGCCGAAGAGGAAGTCGCCCGCTACCGGCAGCATCTTGAGTCTCTGGTGGCAGAGCGAACTTCCGAACTGGTCAAGGCGCGAGAAGAGGCCGATCTGGCCAACCAGGCCAAGGGCAGCTTCCTGGCCGCCATGAGCCATGAGATTCGTACGCCGATGAATGCCATCATCGGCATGTCTGCGCTGGCGATGAAGGAGGGGCTTGAGCCGAAGCAGTATGAATATGTGCGCAAGGTCAATTTTTCGGCACGCATGCTGCTTGGCATCATCAACGACATCCTGGACATTTCCAAGATCGAATCCGGGCGCCTGCAACTCGAAGAAACCGGGTTTGATTTGCACAGCGTGGTGGATGGTGTCGGTACCTTCGCCAACCCGATGGCCGCGGAAAAAGGTCTGCAACTGACGATGGAAATTGCCGCCGATGTGCCGCGATATCTGATCGGTGACCCTTTGCGCCTGACGCAGATATTGACCAACCTGACGGGCAACGCCATCAAGTTCACGCGCACCGGCAGCGTCGAAGTGCGCTGTGAATGCGAAGAAAATGCCGGTGGCCGGGCGAATCTCAGGTTTTCGGTCAGCGACACGGGAATCGGCATGACCGCTTTGCAACAGGAAAAGCTCTTTCAGCCGTTTTCCCAGGCTGACGCCTCGACGACGCGCAAGTATGGCGGCACCGGACTCGGGCTGGCCATTTCCCGCCAGCTGGTGACCATGATGGG
>JAUPVD010000051.1 GCA_030917225.1 Pseudomonadota bacterium | reverse complement strand
TCTGTGGCGTCTGAGCGGAGTCTCCGCAACAAAGGACAACGACAGCCTCTGGCTCCGGGAAACCGCTGAGATACCAGAAGTAGCTGTCAAAGCGATACGGGTGGTGCGAGTCACGATTGCGCACACGTTCCGGTGCCGTCGGGATGATGGCGATGCCATCGCCGTGTTTTGCCAGTTGTGCGGCAAGTACCTGACGACGGGCTGAGAAAGGGCCATGCTTCATGAGAGTTCCCGATCGAGTGCGACGAGTCGTTCCGGGGTGCCAACGTCAACCCAGCGGCCGGTGTGGCGCTCCCCCGTGACGATAGCACGAGGGATTGCCTCGTCGAGGAGCGGCCGCAATTTCATCGCGGTGCCGCGCGGAACGGCTGAGAAAAATGCCGGTGAAAAAATACCGATGCCACAGTAGGTGAGCGTGGGGCCGCCGTTGGCAAGTTCAAGTGTTTCGCCGACGAGCCTGAAGTCGCCGCCGGCGTGGTGCTGCGGGTTGTCCATCATCACGAGATGAGCAGGCCGCCCCGCCAGCTGATAGGCGCGATGGAAATCCCAGTCGCACCAGATGTCGCCATTGACCACCAGGAACGAGGCATCGCCAAGCAGCGGCAGTGCCTGGGCAATGCCGCCAGCGGTTTCGAGCGCGCCTGGCGGTTCTGCGGACCAGGCGATGTGGACGCACCAGCGGCTGCCATCGCCTAGTGCGGCCACGAGCTTTTCGCCAAGGTGTGCGTGGTTGATCACGAGCTCGCGAAATCCGGCCGCTGCGAGACGTTCGATGTGCCAGACGATGAGGGGCTTGCCGCCAGCCATCAACAGCGGCTTGGGCGTGTGGTCCGTCAGCGGGCGCATGCGTTCGCCACGGCCCGCTGCAAGAATCATCGCTCTCATCGTGCACCTTTCATCAGAAGGTGTAGCCGGTCTGAACCTGCCGGTTCTCGAGTTCGTCAAGCAGCAGGAGGAAAGGCTTGAGATCGATGTAGCGCTCGGCGGCGCGGCGCAGGTAGGCCATGACGCGCGGCATGTCGGCAAGGTAACCGTCCTTGCCGTCTCGATGGTAGAGGCGGGCAAAGATGCCGAGCACCTTGATCTGGCGCTGCACGCCCATCCATTCGTAGTCGCGCCAGAAGTCGTAGAAGTCGGCTGGTACTGGCAAATTTCCCTTGCGCGCCATTTCCCAATAACGGATGGCCCAGTCGAGTTCCTGCTCTTCTTCCCACGTAATGTAGGCGTCGCGCAAGAGCGAGACAAGATCGTAGGTGTGCGGGCCGTAGACGGCATCCTGAAAATCGAGAACGCCGGGGTTGGGTTCGCTGATCATCAGGTTGCGGGAATGGTAGTCGCGATGGACGAACACCTGCGGCTGGGCGAGATTGTTGGCCAGCACTTTTTCGAAGGTGCCGGCCAATGTGCTCTGCTGTTTCTCGTTCAGTGTGATGCCGAGATGTCTGGCGATGTACCAGTCCGGAAACAACTGCAATTCGCGGGCCAGGAGCGCCCGGTCATACTCGGGCAAAACATCGGGTCGGCTGGCTTTCTGGATCGCAACCAGCGCTATCGATGCATCGCGATAGAGCGTCGGCGCGCTGTCCGGGTGGCTCTTCAGTGCGTCGAGATAGGTGGTGCCACCAAGGTCGGAAAGCAGCAGGAATCCCTGCGTCAGGTCTTCGGCATAAATTTTCGGCACATGGACATCGGCGCCGCCGAACAAACGGGCCACCTGCAGGTAGGGGCGGCAGTCCTCCTGCTCGGGCGGGGCATCCATGACGATACGTGTGCTGCCATCGGCCAGCGTGATGCGGAAATAACGG
This sequence comes from Pseudomonadota bacterium, assembly GCA_030917225.1. Classification (GTDB taxonomy): domain Bacteria; phylum Pseudomonadota; class Gammaproteobacteria; order Burkholderiales; family Rhodocyclaceae; genus Proximibacter. The sequence goes on along the minus strand of JAUPVD010000051.1, from coordinate 8,399 downwards.
CGGAAACTGGCGTCAGCCGATGCTGCCGCCATTTCAAACGACTGGTCGGGAAATTGTTGCGTAATCCACGCTTGAAGCGCCTGAGTTCGGGGCATCCCGGGCTCCTTAATGCTAAAATGGCACGATTTTAACACTCGGCTTGCACGCACCCTTTGCGGCGAGCCGACAAAGAAGGCCTTCTCACCCCTTATGTTCTGCGCGCGCTCCACATCGCTGGTGCTCTTTGCCTTCTGCAGCCTTGCCAGCCTCGCGTCTGGTGAAGTGGCTGCGCAGGGCATGACGCCGCTGCGTGTGGACCCCGTGTTGCTGGGGTTGCCTCCCGTGGAAAAGAAAGCACCGGTGCCGGCTAAGCCGGCGGAACCACCGGCCGCGGAGCGTGCCCGCGCGGAGGTCAAACCGGTCGAGGCGCAGGCGGTCGAAACGAAAGCACTGACCACTGAAAGCGAGTCTGTGGCTGCGCCTGCGCCGAGCAAGACTAAGTCGGCCGAGACGCCGCGTCCGGCCAAGGCTTCCTCTCCTGAGCAGACTCCTGCGCGTGCCATTGCGCCAGCCGAAGTCGTTCCTTCTGCTGCAGCGGCTCCTTCACCAGCACCGGCCCCGACACAGTCGGCCCGTCCGGTTGTTGCTACGCCAGCGCCGGCGCCAGCGGCGAAGCCGGTGGCTGCTGCACCGATTCCTGTGCCCGTACCTTCCGGCGGCAAGGTGACCACGCTTGAGCCCTTGCGCGTGCATCCTGGGCTGCTTGGTTTGCCCGTGGTTGCCGGTACGCCGGCGCCAGTTGCGGGAGGCGCACGTGCCCCCTCCTCTGCCGTGGCGACTTATGCGGTGCCTGCGACGATGGCTGGTCTGGACAAGGGGCGCAATGACGCGTGGCGCGCTGGACGGCCACCGGTGCTGAACTTCGATAGCGATGCCACAGAATTGCCTGACGGCGCCGCGCCGGCGCTTGCTCTGCGCAAGGACAAAACGCTGGAGCCGCTGCAGACCGGCGGTGCGCCGATGCCGATGTTCCTGACCGCCGATGAGTTATCAGGAGTCACCGATCACGAAGCCGTCGCCAAAGGAGATGCCGAGGCGCGTCGGGCGGGGACGGTCGTCAACGCCGATCGAATGACCTACTGGCCGGTGGAAGACGAGCTGGAGGCAACTGGTAACGTTCGTCTCGAAAAGGGCGACGATCGCGTCACCGGGCCACGCATGCGCATGAAGATGGCTGACCAGACAGGCGTGTTCGATCAGCCGGAGTTCTACCTCAAGCGCGAATCGACGTTTGCGGCCGCAGAGCGGAAGAAGCAGGAAAAGGGCGCCAAGGGCAGCGCAGTTGTTGCGGCAGCAGGAGCGATTCCATCACAGAAACTGCAGATGAGCCGGCCGGAAGAAGGTTCGCTGATGAACGTGCTCGGAATATCTTCGGAAGAGCCGGCACCTTTGCCGCTGACGGAGTCTTACGGCAGTGCCGAACGCATCGACTTCGAAGGTGAAAACAAGTTGCGTCTCATCAAGAGCAACTACACCACCTGCAAGCCAGGTGACCCCGGCTGGTATTTGAAAGCAGATGAATTGGCGCTCGACTATGATCGTTCCGTCGGGGAAGGAAAGAACACCACGCTGTATTTCCAGAACACGCCGATCTTCTATTCGCCGTGGCTGTCGTTCTCGCTCAACAATGAGCGCAAGTCCGGATTCCTGACGCCGACGTTTGGCTCCAGCAGCGTCAACGGCTTGTCGCTGTCTATGCCTTACTACTGGAACATTGCGCCGAACATGGATGCGACAATCTCGCCGCGCATCTACGCGAAGCGTGGCTTGCAAGTGGCCTCTGAGTATCGCTATCGCGACTACAACTACCAGGGCGATGTCCGCGCCGAATATCTGCCCAATGACAAGTTGAGCGATGGCGACAACCGCTACGGCTATTCGCTGCGTCACCAGCAGAATCTGGGTTATGGGTTCTCGGGCGCACTGAATCTTGCCGGTGTGTCCGATGATCAGTACTTCACCGATCTGTCGTCGCGCTCGGTGTTGACCTCACAGCGACAGTTGCTGCGCCAAGGAACGCTCAACTATGGCGGCGAGTGGTGGGGGGCGACCGTGATTGGCCAGTCGTACCAGACCTTGAATCCCGATGCCGATCCGGCCCAGCGTATCGAAAAGCCATATAGCCTGGCGCCGCAGATCAACGTCAATGCCCGGCGTCCGGATTTCTATCGCACCGACATTGCTTTCCTCGGTCAGTATTCGTCGTTTACGCATGACACGCTGGATCAGGGGCGGCGCACCGTCGCTTACCCACAGATATCGTTGCCATTTGTTCAGCCAGGCTGGTATGTCACACCAAAGGTCGGCGCGCATGTGACGAGCTATTCTCTGGATCGACGCACGTCAACCGGATCGGAGTCCTTCTCCCGCTCGTTGCCGATCTTCAGTGTCGACGGCGGCATGACCTTCGAGCGCGACACGACTTGGTTCGGTGCCAAGGCCACGCAGACGCTCGAGCCGCGTCTTTACTACTTGAGCGTGCCCTACAAGGATCAGAGTCAGATACCGATCTTCGATTCGGCGCTGGCCGACTTCAATTTCGCGCAGATATTCAGCGAGAACCAGTTCTCCGGCTACGACCGCATCAGCGATGCCAACCAGTTGACGGCGGCGGTGACTACGCGCCTGATCGATCCGAGCAGCGGTGCCGAAGCGATGCGGGCCATGTTCGGCCAGCGCTATTATTTCCAGCGTCAGCGGGTGACGCTGACTGGCCAGATTGATCCGACGGTCGAAGAGGATAAGTGGAACAAGTCTGATTTTCTTGCCGCTTTCTCTGGTCGTGTTTTGCCGAAGACGTATCTAGACACTGCGTTGCAGTACAACCCGAAAGAAACACGCATGGAGCGCTCGTCGATCGGTGCGCGCTACCAGCCTGAATTGGGCAAGGTGCTGAACGTGAGCTATCGCTATGGCAGCGAACAGGTGTCGGGAGCAGAATTCAAGAACGTCGATATTGCCGGGCAGTGGCCGATCTGGGGTGGATGGTCGGCAGTCGGTCGCTACAACTACTCGGTCCTCGACCACAAGCCGATCGAAACGGTTGGCGGCCTCGAATACGGCGCCGGTTGCTGGGCGGTGCGCCTGGTTGGCCATCAGGTCGTGACGACTTCCGGCAGGCAGAACACGACATTCTTCGTTCAGCTGGAGCTGAACGACTTCGCACGCATCGGCTCCAACCCGATCGACCTGCTGCGGCGAAATGTTCAGGGGTATGGCCTGGCTAACCAGCCAGTGGCCGACCCCGTCTTTGGTGAATAAGGGTTTCTGTTTATGACCATGTTGTTTCGTGCGTTCCTGTTGTTTGTCGTGATGCTTGGCGGGGTGGAAGCGCAGTCCGGACGCACCCCGATCGAGGCTGACAGGATCGTCGCCGTCGTCAATGACGAAGTCATCACTTTGAATGAGCTGCGCACCCGCCTGGATACGGCGCTGGCACAACTGAAACAGCAAGGGACGCCACTGCCTCCGCGCGACGTGCTGGAGCGGCAGATGCTCGAGCGCCTGGTGGTCGATCGCATTCAGTTGCAGCAGGCACGCGATACAGGTCTCAGGATCGACGATATTCAGCTGGATCAGGCGCTGAACCGGATTGCCGCCGGCAACAAGATGAGTCTGGCGCAGTTCCGGCAAGCACTGGAGAAAGACAGGATCCCCTACGCCAAATTTCGCGAGCAGATTCGTGAAGAAATGACTGTGGCACGCCTGCGTGAACGTGAAGTGGACAACCGTCTGGTCATCAGCGATGCCGAGGTCGACAATTTTCTCGAAAGCGAAGCGGCAAAAAGTGGCGGCGGTGGTGAGGAAGTGCAGGTCGCGCACATCCTGCTGCGTGCCCCGGAATCGGCATCGCCCGAGCAGTTGCAGAAGCTGAAGGCGAAGGCCGATCAGGTGCTCGAGCGCATTCGCAAGGGCGAGGATTTTTCTCAACTGGCAGCGTCCTACTCCGATGCGCCGGATGCGCTGCAGGGCGGAATTCTCAGCCCGCGTCCGCTGGATCGACTACCGGGCTTGTTTGTCGAAGTCGTTGGCAAGATGAAGCCGGGCGACGTATCGCCGTTGCTGAGAAGTCCGAATGGTTTCCACATCGTGAAGCTGCTGGGCAAGAAAGGCAGCTTGTCGTTGCCGCCAGTGCAGCAAACCCACGCCCGTCACATTCTGATCAAGGTGAATGAACTGGTCTCGGAATCCGATGCCTTGCACAAACTTACCGGCCTGCACGAACGCCTGGTTCATGGCGGCGATTTCGCCGAACTGGCGAGGCTGTATTCCCAGGACGGTTCTGCAGCCAAGGGCGGCGATCTCGGATGGCTGTACCCAGGCGATACCGTCCCGGAGTTCGAGCGGGCGATGGATCGCCTGGCGCCCAAGGAACTCAGCCAGCCGGTGAAATCGCCTTTTGGCTACCACCTGATCATGGTCATCGAGCGCCGCGTCCAGGATGTGTCGGATGAGCGCAAGCGGATGTCTGCCCGCGTGGCGTTGCGCGAGCGCAAGCTTGACGAGGCCTATCAGGATTGGCTGCGCCAGATTCGCGATCGCGCCTACGTCGAGTACCGTCTCGAGGAACGTTAGGATGGCAGCCCTTCCGGTCATCGCCATTACCTCCGGCGAGCCGGCGGGCATCGGCCCCGAACTGTGCCTTCAGCTTGCCGCGCAAAATTTTCCTGCGCGACTTGTCGTTCTTGCCGACCGTGACCTTCTCGCTGCGCGCGGAATGCTCACGAACCTGGACGGCCACCTGCGAGATTATTCTCCGGGTCGCGATGTGGCCGGTGTCGAGTTGCTGCATGTGCCGCTGGCGTGTCCCGCCGAAGCAGGTGTGATCAACCCGAAAAATGCCTCTTACGTGCTCGCGCTTCTCGACCGTGCTCTTGCCGGTTGCCACAATGGAGAGTTTGTGGCCATGGTGACCGCGCCGGTGCACAAGGGCGTCATCAATCAGGCCGGTACTCCTTTCAGTGGGCATACCGAATACCTTGCCGAACATACGGATACGCCGCGCGTGGTCATGATGCTCGCCGGCGAGACCGGCCATGGTCCGCTTCGTGTCGCGCTGGCGACCACGCATCTGCCCTTGCGCAAGGTGGCTGACGCCATTACGCCGCAGCTGCTGGAAGAAACCCTGCGCATCCTGTACGCCGACATGGGAAGGAAGTTCGGCATCGTCGCGCCGCGCATCCTGATCGCCGGCCTCAATCCCCATGCTGGTGAAGATGGTTATCTCGGGCGCGAGGAAATCGATGTCGTCACGCCGGTACTCGAACGTCTGCGCACCGAGGGTATGGCCCTGATCGGCCCGCTACCGGCTGACACCCTGTTCACGCCGCCGATGCTGGCACGAGGCGACTGCGTGCTGGCCATGTATCACGACCAGGGGCTGACGGCACTCAAGTACGCGACCTTCGGTAAGGGCATCAACGTCACTCTCGGCCTGCCCATCATCCGGACCTCGGTCGATCACGGCACGGCATTGGAACTGGCGGGCAAGGGCACGGCCGATCCGGGCAGCCTGTTCGAGGCCGTGCGTCAGGCCATGCACATGGTCGCGGCGATGCAGGGAAAAGCATGAAACATATTCCGCGCAAGCGTTTCGGGCAAAATTTTCTTGTCGATGCACAGGTGGTGGCTGCCATCGTGTCGTCGATTGCGCCGCAGCGCACCGATTGCCTCGTCGAGATTGGTCCGGGCCTGGGGGCGCTGACCGAACCGCTGCTGCAATGCGTTGATCATCTGCACGTGGTCGAGATCGACCGAGATATCGTTGCCCGCCTTAAGAAGCGCTACTCGCCCGAGCACCTCAGTATCCACGAGGGCGACGCGCTGGCCTTTGACTTCACCGCGCTTGGCGAGAACCTGCGTATCGTCGGCAACCTGCCCTACAACATCTCGACACCGCTCCTGTTCCATCTTGCCAGCCACGCCGAACGTGTTCGTGACATGCACTTCATGCTGCAGAAGGAAGTGGTCGAGCGCATGGTGGCCGCACCCGGCGACAGCGAATTCGGACGTTTGTCGGTGATGCTGCAGTACCGCTTCTGGCTGGAATGGTTGATCGACGTGCCGCCAACCGCCTTTGATCCGGCACCGAAGGTCGATTCGGCGGTTGTGCGGATGATTCCGCGGCCGCCAGACGAGCTTATGGCGAAAGATGAGGGAGTATTGCAGAAGCTCGTTGCGGCGGCGTTTGCCCAGCGGCGCAAGATGCTGCGCAACAACCTCAAGGGAATTCTCGACGATGCGGCCTATGGCGAGCTGGGCATAGACCCCACGCGCCGAGCGGAAGACCTTTCCGTTGCCGATTACGTTCGTGCGGCCAACTGGCTGACGGATAAAAAATAGGCGGCACGGAACGCACAGCCCGTACCGCCGAAATCTCTTGCGAACAGCCACCCGAGTTGAGTCGATTCGCTCCGGGTTTGTGGCTTCAAGAGAGGAGGGGAACTTGCTGCCGTTCTACTTCTTCATCGGGCAGGTATTCATGCCGAAGATGTTGTAGGCCGGGCACCAGCCCATCAGGCCAGTGGCCAGCGGCACGATGCCGATCCAGCCCCAGGCGCCTACCGTTCCGGTTGCAGCCAGGCCCACCAGAACCACGCCTGCCAGGATGCGGGCGATCTTGTCGAATCCACCAACGTTTGCTTTCATGACTGACTCCTTGAAAATTTGGATAACGCAGTCAGGATAGGCAATCGTCGTTCTGCTGTATGTAACCTGGGTCACACAGCCCGGCAACGCAGCCGGGTCACATCATCTGTGCCAGCCGCTTGAGGCCCTCGCGGTCGAGCAGTGTGATGTTTTCGCGTCCGAGGCTGACCAGACCCTCGCTGGCAAATCCTTTGAGCAGGCGGCTGACGATCTCGCGCACGCTGCCCAGCTCATCAGCCAGTGCCTGGTGGGTGGCCTGGATGCTATCGCCGCGTGACAGCAACAGCCGCGCCAGGCGCTGATCGAGCCGGTGGAAGGCGACTTCCTCGACCAGTTGCATCAGCTCGGCGATCCGGTCCGAGAAGAGGTGGAACACGAAATCGCGGAAAGCAGCCTGCTCCGCAACAAGCCGGGAAAAGAGTGCCGGTGGCAGGGCCAGCATCTGCAGGTCCGTTTCGGCTTCGCCGCGTGCCGAGTAAGCCGTATGCCCGAGCAGGCAACTGGAGGTGATGATGCAGGAGCCGCCGGGTTCGACGCGATAAAGCAGCATTTCACGGCCACTTGGCGCAGCCTTGACCACCTTGATGCTGCCCGAGATCAGCAAGGGAAAACCGCGGCAGGGTTGAGCTTCGGCAAAGAGCTGGGTGCCGGCGGGCACGCTCATCAGCGATTCCGGCCGGCAAAGCAGCTCCAGATCCTGATGGTCCAGTGTGGCCAGCGCCGGGTAGAGCTGCAGCAATCCTGCCGGCGAGAGTGCCGTTGCCGCGTTCATGGAGTCAGTTCTGCAACAACCGGTGCGTGGTCCGATGGTCGTTCCAGCTTGCGCGGCGTCTTGTCCACAGCGCAGCTGCTGCAAGTCGCCACCAGAGCATCTGAAAGCAGGATATGGTCGATGCGCAGTCCAAAATTGCGCCGGAAGGCCATCATCCGGTAGTCCCACCACGAAAAGCTTTTTTCCGGCTGATCGAAGAGGCGGAAGGCATCCTTCAGGCCGAGGGAGGTAAGTGCGTGGAAGGCTTCGCGCTCTGGCACGGAAACATGGATTTCTTCCTTCCACTCCGGGTGTGCGTCGCGCGCTTCCGGGGCGATGTTGTAGTCCCCGAGTAGCGCGAGCTTCGGGTGGCGCGCGAGCTCTTCGCGCAGCCAGTGGGTCAATGCTTCCAGCCAGGCCAGCTTGTAGGCGAATTTCTCGGAGCCGACGGCTTGTCCATTGGGAAAATAGGCGCAGATCACGCGCACGTCGCCAATCGTTGCGGCGATCACGCGTTTCTGCTCGTCGGCGAAACCTGGGATGCCGCAAAGCACATCGCTCGGCATTTCGCGGGAAAGGATGGCGACGCCGTTGTAGGTCTTTTGCCCGCTGAAGACAGCGTGATAACCGGCGGCTTCGATTTCAGCCAGCGGGAAATTCCTGTCTTCAAGCTTCAGTTCCTGCAGGCACAACGCTTCGGGCTGGTTGGCTGCAAGCCAGTCCAGTACATGCGGCAGGCGGACCTTGAGCGAATTGACGTTCCAGGTAGCGAGCTTCAACGTGCTGGCTTCACTTGGCAAATGCACCCGAAGGCTTGCTGCCGAACGGGGCGGTCTTGGGGTAGCCGGCAGATCCGCCAGCAGGGGGTGTGGGCGGGTGATGGCGATATCGCTCCAGCCCATGTGAGGGATGCGGTCCCCCGCCTGCAGTCTGGTGCGGTCGAAAGCGACAGTTTCCGCAT
>JAUPVD010000008.1 GCA_030917225.1 Pseudomonadota bacterium | reverse complement strand
GGTGTTGTAGTAGAGGTCGCGCATCTCGACGACGGTGCCGGCGATCAGCGCCGCCGGTTCGGGCGCAGCCCCCGGCTCACCGGCCAGCCGCCAGGCGTGCGGTGCGCCGCTGGCGCGGCTGGTCAGCGTGACGCGGGCGACGGCGGCGATGGACGCCAGCGCCTCACCGCGAAAGCCCATGGTGGCGACCCGCTCCAGGTCTGCCAGCGAGGTGATCTTGGAGGTGGCGTGCCGGGTCAGTGCCAGCGTCAGTTGTTCCTGCCCAATGCCGCAGCCGTCGTCGGCGACGCGGATGAGTTTGACGCCGCCTTCCTCAAGCTGCACCTGAATGGCCGTGGCGCCTGCGTCAACGGCGTTTTCGAGCAGTTCCTTGAGCACCGAAGCGGGGCGCTCGACCACTTCGCCGGCGGCGATCTGGCTGATGAGCAGGTCGGGCAGGAGTTGTATCAAAGGTTGGATCGAGGACTGGATGACAGGCATCGGGAGATTATACCGGGGTAAAATGCGCGCCTTTACCCTTTACCTCCCCGCGTCGACCTCATGGACATCCTGCTGCAATTTCTCGACATCCTCCTGCACCTCGACAAGCACCTGGCTGCGCTGGTGGCGCAGTACGGGCCGTGGATTTACGCCATCCTCTTTTTCATCATCTTTGCCGAAACGGGCTTTGTCGTGACCCCCTTCCTGCCCGGCGACTCGTTGCTGTTCGTGGCCGGAGCGCTGGCGGCTCTGGGTGGCATGGATATCCTGCTGTTGATGGCGACGCTGGCGACGGCGGCGGTACTCGGCAACCAGGTCAATTACCACATCGGCCGCTACATCGGACCCAAGGTTTTCCACTGGGAGGATTCGCGCTTCTTCAACCGGGCGGCACTGCAGAAGACGCATGCCTTCTACGAAAAGCATGGCGGCAAGGCGGTGGTCATCTCGCGCTTCCTGCCTTTGTTCCGCACCTTCGTACCTTTCGTGGCGGGTGTCGGCTCGATGAGCTATGCCCGCTTTACGGCGTTCAATTTCAGTGGCGCGCTGCTCTGGGTGGTGTCGCTGTGCATGCTCGGTTTCTGGTTCGGCAACGAACCGTGGATCAAGCAGAACCTGACGCTGGTGATCATCGGCATCATCGTCATTTCCAACATACCGGTGGTGATCGGCTGGTGGCAGCACCGGAAGGATTCAAAAGCGGCCTGAAGCGGTATCATGCGGCATGCATCGCCGCTCCCTGATCCTGCTGCCATTGGCCTTTCTCGCCGCCTGTGCGACGCGCATGGGCGCCGACGGCAAGACGCAGACGGTGGTCGATGCCAAATACTTGGCCAAGGGCGACATCGACCGCGTCATCGACACGGCGCGGCACGAGGTGGTGGATGGACTTTTCCGCTTTGCCGAGAAACTCTACCGGCGCAATCCGCGAGAGTTCCGCAAGGGGCCGGCGCCGACGCTGGAAGGCGCAATGGCCCGTCTGCGCAACTCGAAGCGGCTCGATTTTCCCGAACTCGGCGGCAAGCGGGGCGGCGCGGCGGCCATGCTGGCCTTCCGCGAGGACTATACCGGCGACCGCGTGCTGGCCCTGATGGCCGGCCTGCTGGCAATGGTCTACGTCGCCTTCGAGGACAAGGATGATTTCTACATCCTCGACGACCTCGATGAGCAGAAGCTCTACAATTGCGCCCGCAACCTGGAAACGGCGATGTGGAAGCTGTCGGTCGAGCGCACTTCGACGGGCGAACTGGTACTGCTGTCGAACGAGCTCGATCCCAACAACCGCAACCTGTCGTTCGAGCGCGAATTCGGACGCATCACCGGCGTGCTCGATTTTCTGGCCAGGGTGGTGGCGGACAAGCATGGGCGGATCGTCAGCAAGGTGGCGCAAAGCGTTGCGAGCGCCGTGTTCCTGCCCGTCGGCGGGCTGTAGGGCGGCATCCGGCGGGTGTCCGGAGATATCCTGAATTGAAAGCGCATGCGCTGTTGTCGGCGGACGTGCGAAGGCATTGAGAAAGCATCGAGATGAAAGCAATCGTGATCCTCATTTCCGGTCGTGGCAGCAACATGGAAGCGCTGCTTGCCGCCGTTGTCCGTGGCGAGTTGCCGGTGCGCATCGCTGCCGTGATCAGCAACCGGCCGGACGCCAAGGGGCTGGAGACCGCCGCTGCGCAGGGCTTGCCGACGGCCGTGGTCGACCACAAGGGCTACGCCGGGCGTGAGGCTTTCGATGCCGCACTGGCTGCCTGCATCGATGGCTACGCCCCGGACCTCGTCGTGCTGGCTGGCTTCATGCGCATCCTCACCGAAGATTTTGTACGCCATTACGAGGGGCGCCTGCTCAATATCCATCCCTCGCTGCTGCCTTCGTTCCCCGGCCTGCATACGCATCAGCGGGCGCTGGAGGAGGGGGTGCGCATCCACGGCTGTACCGTGCATTTCGTGACCCCGGCGCTCGATCACGGCCCGGTGGTGGTACAGGCCGCCGTGCCGGTGCTCGACAGCGACGACGAGGCTGCGCTCGCCGCACGCGTGTTGCAGCAGGAACACATCGTTTATCCGTTGGCCGTGCGCTGGTTTGCCGAGGGGCGGCTGCGGCTGGAAGGTGGTCGGGTGCGGCTGGATGCCGAACGTCCTCAGCCGCCCGCCCTGATTTCGCCCTGACGCTGCATCGATAGTTCAATGCCCTTCGCCCTGATCGCTGCGGCACTGGCTTCGCTGGGAATCCACACAGTGGTGCTGTTCGTGCCGGAATTCGATCTGTCGCCGGCCCCGGAACCGCTGACGCTGCAGGCCGAGATCGTGTTGAAGCCACGCGCAATTCCTGCACCGACGCCCGCGCCAACGTCCGCTCCGACAGCGCCCGCAAAAAAGACACCGCTGCCGCGCACCAAGCCGGATAGCCGGGAGCGTGAGGAGCAGGTCAAATCCACGGCACCTGTGGCAGAGCCAACGGCAGAGTCTTCGGCGCCGGAAAAATCCACCGTCGCCGATGTTTTGCCGGCAGCCGAACTGGCACTGCCGCCACAGGGGGAAATCGAATTTACCGTCCTGCGTGGCGATCCTCCGGCCATCATCGGCCGCTCCGTCCAGTCGTGGAGCCTGGGTGAAGGCACCTATCGCATCGTCAATGTGATGGAAACCGTTGGTTTGGCGGCCATGTTGCGACCGGTGCGGATGGAGTCGGTGAGCCACGGGCGCATCGTTGCTACCGGGCTTGAGCCGGCAGAATATTCATCGCGTCGGCAGGACAAGGGCAAGGAAAAGGTCGAGCGTGTCGAGTTCGACCGGACTGCGGGTCTTGCACGCTTCAGCAATGGCACGACCGCTCCCTTGCCGCCTGGCGCACAGGACTTGCTGTCGTTCAATTTTCAGCTCGGATGGTTGTCGAAAACCGGCGAGATGGCGATTGCTACGGTGAAGAAGCTGGGGAACTACCGGCTGGAACTGATTGGCGAGGAGTTGCTGGAAACCAAGGTCGGTTTTTTGCGGACGCTGCACTTCCGGGCACCGGGGGAAACGACGACGGAAGTCTGGCTGGCGCCCGCTCATCACCTGTTGCCGGTTAAAATTCGCCACATCGACAAGAAGGGCGAGAGCTACGACCAGCTCGCCGAAGAAATACGGATACCCAACTAATGCGCTTTACCCCTGCCCTGTTTGCCCATGCCGAAGCTGCGATGACGGCCATGCTGACCTTCGAGCATCCCGCCGATGCGGTGCTGTCGCACTACTTCCGCCAGCATCGGGAGCTTGGCCACGCTGATCGTGGCTTTGTCGCCGAAACCTGCTATACCACGCTGCGGCATCTGCGCAGCTTGTCGGCACGCTGTCCGGACGATGCGCCACGCAGCCTTCTGCTTGCCGCCTTGCTTTGCCACCTTGGCTGGAACCTGCGCGAATTGAAGGCCCTGCTGCGCGAGGGCGAGGGTGAGGAGGCCTGGCTGGCGGCCGCCAAATCGGCGCGCAGCGAAGACTGGCCGGCGGCGGTGCGCTGCGATTTGCCGGACTGGCTGTACGAGCGCCTGCTGGCGCGCTTCGGCGAGGAAACCGAGGCGCTGGCAACGGTGCTGAACCGGCAGGCACCGCTCGATTTGCGGGTGAATCCGCTGAAGAACAACCG
>JAUPVD010000050.1 GCA_030917225.1 Pseudomonadota bacterium | reverse complement strand
TGCCCAGCCCGACCTTGTCGAGCATTTCGCGCGCGCGCTGGCGGCGGCTATGCAGATCGAGGCCGGCATAGACCAGCGGCAGTGCCACATTGTCTTCGAGGCTCATGCGCGGCAGCAGGTTGAAGCCCTGGAAAACGAAGCCGATGGTCTGCCCGCGCAGGCTGGCCAACTCGTCCGGCAGCAGGTTTTCGACATGCCGGCCGTCGAGGATGTAGTCACCGCTGGTGGCGCGATCCAGGCAGCCCAGCAGGTTCATGAAAGTCGATTTGCCGGAACCGGATGGGCCCATCACGGCGACGAATTCCCCGCTGTCGATGGTCAGGTCGACACCCTTCAGCGCCGGGAAAAGCCCCGCAGCCGTGGCGTAGGATTTGCTCAAACGCTCGACACGGATAACGGCTACGGCTGCGGTTGCGGTTGTGGCCGCAGCTGCCGCTTCGATTGTGCTGGCTGTGGCTGCCGCCATCAGAACATTCTCATGCGAACGCCGGTTCCGGATGCGGGTTCGACATTGGGCAGGTTCTCGCCAAGAACGACACGGTCACCGGCTTTCAGGTCGCCACCGGTTACTTCGGTATTGCGGTTGTCGGTAATGCCAAGGTTCACGGCGACAGGTTTTATCTGGCCATCTGCCAGCACATAGACCGTGCCACTGCCGCTGTCACGGCGTTTGCCGCGAGCGCCAGCGGCACCCGGTGCGCCGCCATTGCCGCCGGTTCCGGCAGCTCGTTCGCCGGCGCCCCTGGCGGCATCCTTGTTGCCATCGCCCTTGCCGGCTTCACCCGCAGGGCGGTAGCGAAGGGCAGCATTGGCGACTGTCAGCACCTCCTTCTTCTCGGCCACCACGATACTGACGTAGGCGGTCATGCCCGGCAGCAATACCTGGTCGGGGTTTTCCACCTCGACGACGACGTTGTAGGTGACCACGTTCTGGGTGGTCGTCGGGTTGAGGCGCAACTGCTTGACCTTGCCCTTGAAGCTGCGGTTGGGGAAGGCGTCGACCGTGAAACGTACCGGCTGGTCGACACGGATGTTGCCAATGTCGGCTTCGGCAAAGCTGGTGTAGATCTGCATCTGCGCCAGATCCTGGGCGATCTTGAACAACACCGGTGTCTGGAAGCTGGCGGCGACGGTCTGGCCGAGGTCGATCTGGCGGTCGACGACGACACCGGACACCGGCGAGCGGATCACCGAGTAGCCGAGGTTGGCCCGGTCGCGGTCGTTCTGGGCGCGCGCCAGGCGCAGCGATGCTTCCGCCGCTTTCCTGGCCTGTACCGACTGGTCGAGCTCCTGCCGGGAAACGTATTCCTGTTCGAACAGCGACTTGATGCGCGCTTCATTGGCGCGGGCGAGATCGAGCGAGGCGATTGCGCTGGCGATGTTGGCCTCGCTCTGGCCGGCGGCGGCGACAAGGATGGAATCGTCCAGTTCGGCCAGCACCTGGCCGGCTTTCACGACATCGTTGAAATCGACATGCAGTTTCTTTACCGTGCCGGACACCTGCGTGCCGACGTTGACCAGTGTCACCGGGCTGAGCGTGCCATTGGCCGAGACATTCTGGGTGACGTCGCCGACCACTGTTTCCTGAAGCTTGTAGCGCTGTTCCGGTGACAGCGTGCCGTTTTTCTGCCAAACGAAGAATGCGCTGCCGCCGAGCACGAGGGCCAGCAGGGCGATGGTGAGAGGGCGGGTCAGCAGGTTCTTCATGGTCTTCCGCTGGTGGCGGGGAGCGGGCGCTCTCCGGTAAGGACGGGGAGGATATTGGCGTCGAGTACGCCGACGGATTGGGCCAGCGTGGCGCGGGAGACGTTCCAGTCGTAGGCCGACAGCACACGTTGCTGGCGGGCTGCAGCGAGTGCGCTCTGCGCGGTCAGCAGGTCGAGGATGCTGCCGACGCCGGCACGGTAGCGGCCAAGCGCGACGCGTTCGGACTGCTCGGCACTGGCCAGCAGGTCGACCGTGGTGCGCATCGCCTGGGTGGCGGTGATCAGGTTCTGGTAGGACTTCCAGACATCGAGGGCCACCTGCAGTTGCAGGCTGTCGCGCTGCGCTGCCTTGAGGTCGGCCTGGGCCTCGGCCGTGCGCACCTTGTAGGTCTGGCTGAAGCCGGCGAACAGCGGAATGCTGACGGCAATGCCGATGCTGGAGGTGTTGGTCGAAATGCCCGAGCTGTCCTGCCAGCCGGGTGTTGCAGCCAGCGAGAAGGTCGGCAGGTGCGCGGCGCGGTTGGCATCGACATTGGCGCGTGCGGCCTTGAGTTGTGCCTCGGCGGCAGTCAAATCAGGGCGATTCCGGCGAGCTTCGTCTATCAACGATTCGACATTGCGCTCGAAATCGGCCGGTGGGTCCATGGCCCCCCAGGGTGCCAGTTGCACTGGCCGGTTGGCGTCGAGCCCGATGACGTTCGCCAGGGTGCCACGGGCATTCTTGAGTTCGCCACCGACCCGGATGCGCGTGAGGGTTGTCTGCGAGAGCGCTGTCTGTGCTTGCAGCCGATCGGCCGGCGTTGCGCTGCCGGCCCGGTAGCGGGCGTCGGAAGCCGCCAGGCTTTCGCGTGCT
>JAUPVD010000007.1 GCA_030917225.1 Pseudomonadota bacterium | reverse complement strand
TGGCGCCGATTGCAGACGAGATCATGAAGGGCGCTGGCTATCGTGACCCGAATCCTGGTGGTGATGACCCGAATTTTCCGGTTCCTCCGGTTGCCCAACAACCGCAAGTTGATTTCCCGACAAATACCAGCCCGATGCTGCCGGCGACGGCCGGCACAGGAGAGATGTTCGGCATTGAAACCATGAGACCAGACGGCGTAATTAAATGACGACTTGCACGACGGGCGACCAATTCCCAGAGGGAGGAACTGTGTGATGACTACGAAAAATACTGGCTGGCGATGTAGCATCATTGCAATGATCGACACTAAACCCGCAGGAGCGACGCAGTGACCATTTCCGCAGAAGAACTTTCGACCTTGACGCCTGACGAACAAGAGGCGGTGCTTGCCGCGCAGCAACCGGAAACCGTGGCCGAAGAAACGACCTCGGAAGAAGTTGCGCCTGTTGATTCTGCCGAGTCTGATGATGGCGCCGCCGAGCCGGGCGATGGTGAGCAGGTTGCCGACGATGCCGCAGAAGAAGTTATTCAGCCGGCCGGGTTCGTGCCGCAGTTCGATGCCTCGGCGCCGGAAGGGGTTGCCGAGCAGATTGCCGCGCTGAACGAGCGGGAGCTTGCGCTTGAAGCGCAGTTCAATGACGGTGAAATCGACGCGCCCGAGTTGTCGCGCGCCATGCGCGAAATTTCAAGCAAGCGCACCGAGCTGCTGATCGACCAAAAGCAAGCCGAGTGGGCCGCCAAGCAGAACGCCGAGATCGAGCAGCAATTCAATGCGCGCATCACCAGGCAATTCTTCGACAAGCCGGCAGCGAAGCTGTACGAAGACACAATCATGTACAGGCTGCTCGATGCCACCGTGGCCGATTTGCGCACGTCGGCGCCGGAAAAGGGCTATGAATGGGCGCTCAACGAAGCCGACCGCCTGGTTCGTCAGCGCATCGGCGGAAATGCGCCGAGCCTGAAGCCTGTCGAGGCGCCCCGGGCCAAGGAAGTTCCGCCGACCGTTCGCACCATCGGCAACCTGCCCGCTGCTGCGCCTGCGCCGGTCGGCGATGACCGCGCCGAGAAGATCGGTATGCTCGAAGGCGAGGATCTGGAAAAGTACGTTGGCCGGCTGTCGGCCGATGACCGCAAGAAACTATCGAGGGCCGCGTAATGGCTCAAGGTGTCGTCCATGAAATCGAGGTGGGCGAAACGCTGTTTGCTGGAAACGTTGCCGTGACGGCAGAGCAAAAGAGCGGACGAAAGGTAAGACTCAGAGTTGTAGCGCCGGACGAGACGAAAATCTCGCGCCGGAAAAACGAACCCGGCGAAAGCCGTATGACTGCGGAGCAATCCGTGTAATCGCCGGCATTCCGGCAGTTGATGCGCAGGAGTGCGTCATGTGCTTGTTTAGGAGAATAATGACATGGCACGCACTTCGATTTTGCCGACCGATGCATCGGCATTGAAAGTTTGGGCGGCGGAAGTCGCCATCGACTCCAAGAAGAAATCCTTCTGGGAAAAAATGACTGGCAGCGAAGCCGATGCTTTGCCGGTCGTTCACAAGATGGACCTAGAGTCCGGTCCTGGCGACGAGGTCACGACAACCCTGATTGCCAAGCTGCGCGGCAAGCCGATCGAAGGGTCGGAAAAGGGCGAGGGCCGCGAACAATCGCTGGCTCACTACACGCAGAAAATGCGCATCGACAAGCACCGCCAGTTGGTGAACGTCGGTGACGTAATGACGCAGAAGCGCGTCAATTTCAGCGTCACCGATCAGGTGAAGGCCCGCTTGTCTGATTACATGGCCGAAATCTACGACGAACAGGCGCACATGACCGCAGCAGGCGGCCGCGGTGTCGGCACGGAAATCCAGCATTACCCGGTTGGCTATGCCGGCTTCCCGAATGCCTTCATCTCGCCCGATTCGGCCCACCTCATCATCGGCAATGGCAAGACGACCTCCACGCTGACTGGCGCCGGCGATACCAACTTGTCTACTGCCATCATCGACCGCGCCGTTGTTCGCGCCAAGAAGATGCTTGGCGTCGAAACCGCCCAGGGCGCCCGCATGGAGCCGATCAACGTTGACGGCCAGAAGGCTTTCGTGATGCTGGCTGCGCCCGAGTCGATGTACGACCTGCGTCGCGAAGTCGGCGATGCCGGCTGGCTGACGCTTGAGAAGGCCAAGGCTGCCGCAGTTGGAGCCAAGTCGCCGATCTTCACTGCCGGCCAGTCGTACTACTCCGGCGTCCTGCTGATGGAGCACGAAACCTGCGTCAAGCATGCGGTGCATACCAGCAACGGCTCGACCATCGTCCCGACCGTCCGCAACCTGTTCCTCGGCGCCCATGCAATTTCGGTTGCTTTCGGCACCAAGGGCCAGCGTGGGGGCGTGCGCTACGAACTGACCGATTCCGACCTTGACCACGGCGAGGAGGAGGTGGTCATCACCCGCATGATCGCCGGCTGGATCAAGAACCAGTTCAACGGCATGGACTTCGGTGTTCAGTCGATCGACACCGCCTACACCGCCATCGCGTAAGGAGAATCCAACATGGCTTTCTACCAATCCAAGCAAATCGTCAACAACGAGCCGCTGGTGTCCGCCGATGGCGCCACCGAAACCATTGCCATTGTCGGCGACTTCACCACCGTCACCGGCATGGTCACTGGCGAAATCATCGAAATGGTCGGCCTCCCCGCCGGATATGTCCCGGTGGATGTCCTGGTCGCCTACGATGCGTCCGCCGCTGCGGCATGGACGGCTGACTGCGGCGTGCTTTCCGGAAACTACGGTGTTACCACGGGCACGGCTCGTACCCAGGGCAACGAAGCGTTTGCGGCCAACTCGACCGGCCAGGGCGCTGCCGGCCTGGTCCGGGCTGCCAAGCCGAACCTGGCGCAACTTGCTCCAGCCGATAACGACCGTGGCATCGGACTGAAGATCGTCGGCACCCTGACCACCCTGGTTGTCGGAACCAACATCCGCATGACCTTGCTGGCCCGCGCTGCACGCAACGGGGTCTAAGCATGGGCCGTCCGCGCAGGAGTGCGAATCA
>JAUPVD010000006.1 GCA_030917225.1 Pseudomonadota bacterium | reverse complement strand
CGTCATTCTTGAGATGCCCCCCCTGGGCAACGAACATCGGCACGATGCTGATCGCGGTATAGCCTTCCTGAACCAGCGCTCGCGCGCAGTCGCCAAGGTTGGGCGACATGAATTCGAGGAAAGCGAGTTCGACGCGCAGCGACGGTGCCTGCTGCATTACGGCACCGCGCACGCGGCGCATCGGGCTGGCCCATTCGGGGTCACGGGCGCCATGGGCGAAGAGGATGAGGGCTGTTTTTTCCATCAGCAAAGTTTAGCGCAACAAGAGCATCAGCAGCACGAGATTGCCGGCGATCGAAATCGCGGCAATCACTTTCCATAGCATCAACGGGTTGCGCTCGGCCAACGGCACGCGTGTCGGCGCAGCGACGGGGCGCGCCGCGCCACGCTCAAGGGCGAGTAGAAATTCCTCGGCGGTCTCGAAACGCTGCGCGGGGTCCTTCGCCACAGCCTTCAACAGAATGTTTTCCACCCAGCTTGGCACTTCCGGACGCCAGCGCGTGGGCGGCACCGGTTCGCCGAATTTCGGGTGCTGGAAAGGTTCGATCTCGCCATAGGGGTACTTGCGCGTGAGCAGGTGATACAAGGTGACGCCTGCCGCGTAGAGGTCATGCGCCACCCCGGCGGGAACGCCGTCAAACAGCTCCGGCGCCATGAAACTCGGCGTGCCCGGATTGCCCTCGTTGGCCGCGTTTTCGCCGGAGCTGACGGCGACACCCAGATCGAGGATGCGCAGGCGTCCGTCCTGCCCGAGATGGATGTTGGCCGGCTTGATATCGCGGTGTGCGATCTCCAGCCGGTGCAGGGCACCAATCCCCTTGAGCAGGCGCACGCCGTGCTGCACCACCTCGGCAACGGTGAAGTGGTGGTCGGCATCGAGCATCTGCTGCAGCGAAGCCCCTTCGTGCCAGGTCATCAGGAAGTACAGGCAACTGCGCTCGTCCGAAGGCACGATCTGCGGAAAGAACGGCGAGACGACACGCTTCGCCCGCCACTCCTCCATGACGAAGGCCGATATCTCCTCGTTGTCGCCGGCACATTCCGGGCGCAGCGTCTTCAGCACCAGACGCTGCCCGCTCTTCTTGTCGCGAACGCGGTAGAGCTGCGTTACGCGCGAGTCGTGCAGCACCTCCTCCACTTCCAGACCATCGAGTTCCTGCCCCGGTTTGAGGCGCGGTGGCAGCGGCAGGCGCACGGTGGTTTCGAGGCTGTCGCGCAGCGATGCCGGCGGCAGCTTGAGCAGTTCGACGACCACGGCCGAAGCATTGTCCTGCCCGCCTTGCGCCAGCGCGAGGCTGGTCAGGGCAGCCGCTGCCGCCTGCGGTTCAGGCTGATCAAGCAGCAGCTGCGCCATCGTCGCTTCAGGCAACACACCCCAGACGCCATCGGAGAGCAGCACGAAACGATCGCCCTCCTCCAGTTCGCCTTCGGCGTAATCAAGCAGCAGGTGGGCGTCGAGGCCGACGGCGCGTGAAAGCACGTTCTTGAGTTCGGGGTGATCCCAGAGATGATCCGAAGTCAGCCGTTGCAGTTCGCCGTTACGCAGGAGATAGATGCGCGAGTCGCCGATGTGCGCGGTGTAGTAGCGTCGCCCGCGCAGCACCACGGCCGAGAGCGTCGTGGCCATGCCGGCCAGTTCGGGGTCGCGCGCCGACTGCGAGAGCAGCCAGCGGTTGAGTGCGGTGACCACCTTGTCGATGGCGCGATGCACACCCCAGGTATCGGGCGTTGCGTAGTAGTCGCAGAGCAGGCCGCGCACGGTGTATTCGGCCGCCTCGCGGCCACCCTTATGGCCGCCGAGGCCGTCGCCGAGCGCAGCGACCAGGCCCTTGTTGTCCAGCTCCGGCCCTATCGGCGTGACCACCCCGCAGAAATCCTCGTTCCGCTCGCGCGGCCCGGTAAGGGAGGAATGGCCGACGGCAACCGAAAGAGGCATGCATGACTCCGGACAAGGAAACGTGGCAAAAAGTGGGGCAAAGTCGCGCCCCCGGACAGGACTTTACGTCAGAACCGGGCATTCGTCAGGTGCGCAGCGCGTCAGCTTCGGTTCTAATACGGGGCAGGATCATCCGGAGGAAAACCAACGTGAAGCCGCTCCTTTCAGTGCTCAGCCTCGCCCCCCTCATTCTCACCGCCCTGGCAGGGCCGGCCACGGCCGCCGACGACCCGCAATGCCTCGCCGAATACAAGGCCGAGGAAGCGCGCATCACGCGCGAAGCCGAACGCAAGGCGGCCGCCAACCCGCCCGGCAACGACACCGGCGCGCAGCAGCGGCTGATGGCCGGGGTGCACGACGGGCTGAAGGCCGCCGCCGAGCGGGCCGAACGCTGTAACCGCGCCCGCCGTCCGCCACCCCCGGCCGACGCCAACCTGCGCATGAAGCAATGCGCCGACCGCGCCGACCAGCAGATGACGGAACTGCGCCAGCGTTACGCCGGGCAGAGCAAGCTCTCGTTCGAGGAGCAGACGACGATACGCAGCGAGGAAGACCGCATCGCCACGGCGCGCATGGACTGCATGCAGAAGGTGCGCTGAATGAAGCACCTGTTCACGCTGCTGCTCGCACCCTGCTGCACCCTGCCCGCCCACAGCGAGGATGCGACGATCGCCGGGCTGTTCGCCAATGCCAGCGTCAGCGGCACGCTGCTCATCGAATCCGCCGCCGGCGACCGGCGCTTCGTGCATAACGACGCCCGCGCACAGAAGCCGTTCACCCCGGCCTCCACCTTCAAGATCATGAACACGCTGATCGCCGTCGAGCACGGCGCCATCACCGCCAAGGCGACGATTCCGTGGGACGGCGTCGAGCGCGAGATGGCAGACTGGAACCGCGACCAGACGCTGGCCGGCGCCTTCCGCGTCAGCTGCGTCTGGTGCTACCAACTGCTCGCCCAGCGCGTCGGCGCCGCAGCCTACCCGGCGCGCATCCGCGAGGCCGGCTACGGCAGCCTGCGCGAACCCTTCGACGTGACACAGTTCTGGCTCGACGGTTCGCTCATGGTCAGCGCCGCGCAGCAGGTCGACTTCCTGCGCCGCCTCATCGCGCGCAGCCTGCCCTATAGCACCAGCACCTACGACACGCTGCGCAACGTCATGCTCGCCGAAGAAACGCCGGCCTACCGCCTGTTCGCCAAGACCG
>JAUPVD010000049.1 GCA_030917225.1 Pseudomonadota bacterium | reverse complement strand
CCCCGGAGATGCCGGTCACCTGCAACGGTGGCTACATCATGCCGGCGTGGTACGACATCATTTCGCTCGAGCCGCACAGCCGGCGCGTCGATGAAGACTGGATCGTGCATTCCCGCGCAGACTTTCGTGCCCTCATCACCCGCGAAAACGAACGTGGCATACCGTGCGAGCGCATCTTCCTCGCCGGGTTTTCACAAGGCGGGGCGGTCGCTTACGTCACGGCGCTGACGCACCCCGAGAAACTCGCCGGGCTGATCGCCCTCTCAACCTATCTGCCGACGCCGCAACTGGTCATTGACGAAGCCACTGCCGCCAACCGCGCACTGCCGATTTTCGCCGCACACGGCAGCGAAGATGACGTGGTGTCGCCCACCCTCGGCCGGCAGGCGCGCGACTTTCTTGTCCAACAGGGTTACCGCTCCGAATGGCGGGAATACCCGATGCCACACTCGGTCTGCCTGGAAGAGATTGTCGATATCGGCGCCTGGCTGCGGCCACGACTGGCGGCCTGAGATGAGCGGGATGAACGAGACAGACAATACCGCCCTCGATCGCGCTGCACTGATTGACGCCGAACTGCCGCCCTACCCGGGCATCCTGCTCGCCGACATCACGCTGGTCACCAACGGCGACCTGGCCGCTGCTGCACAGAAGGCGCTGTTGGCCGCAGACGCCATCGGCTTTGACACCGAATCCAAGCCCACTTTCAACAAGGGCGAGGTCTCGACCGGCCCGCACCTGGTGCAACTGGCCACCGACACGCATGCCTGGCTGTTCCCCACCTCGCTGGCTGCCGGTGTCGCGGCGCTCAAGACCGTGCTGGAATCGGCCACCCTGCGAAAGATCGGCTTCGGCCTGGGCAATGACCGCAGCGCCCTGCATTCCCGGCTCGGCATCGAGCTGGCCAACGTCCTTGACCTCGGTGAGATCCTGCGCAACCCCGGCCATCGCGGCACCGTTGGCGCAAAAATGGCCGTAGCGCATTTCTTCGGGCAGCGGCTGCAGAAATCCAAGAAAACCGGCACCAGCAACTGGGCCAATCCACGACTCAGCGAACGGCAGATGCTCTATGCCGCGAACGATGCCCATGTGGCCATCCGGGTCTATCGGCAGTGGGTACGCCTCGCGGTCAACGACTAGCCGGTGGCACCTCCTGCTCGGCGGCAGTGCCGGAAACGGCTGCCGCTGGAGCGTCACCAAGCAAGTTTTTCAGCAGCGCATTGCTCGTCTGCAACTCGCCGGCCCACCCCTCGCCCTGAAGCTTGTCGCAGGCACGCTGCAGCGACTCGGCCAGCACCGCCGTCGGCCACCCGGCCTGGTTCATTATCTGCAACGCCGTCAGGTCGGCTGCCCGCAACTGCTCCGGCCGGTAGAGTGACTTGATGACCTGTGCGCCGGCAACTGATGCCGCAGCACCGGCCATCGACGCAGCTGCCGAAGGCGACGCCACCGGGATCGCGATCGTAGTCATGGCCGACAAGGCGAGACCGGTCGCAGCATTTTCCGCATGATGCCGCCTGATCACATGCCCCATCTCGCGGGCGATCAGAAACGCCAGAACAGGATCCTCCAGTTGCAGCGTACGCACGCCATCAAAAACGACAATCGTGCCGGCCGCATTCGACAAGGTTCCGATCTCGCGTTTTGCCGGAACAAGAAAAATGAAATTCGGCAGCGGCCCCGCCAACTCCTTGCGAATCTGGCGTGCAGACGCAGAAAGCTGCCCGCCAAGCTGCCGGATATGGCGACGAAATTCGATCTGAGCATCGCAGACCTTCTCACTGCACGACGCATCGCTGGCCAGCGCCAGCATGGCGCGCAGCTCCATCTCCGAAAAAGCCTCGGCTACCTGGGGCGGCATCAGAAATTGCGTGCGCCCGGAATCGGCCGCGCCTCCCGCACATCCTGCCAGCAGGAGCGCGAGAAAAAGAATCTGGAGAGCAGGCCGGTGGCGAATCATCCGGCCAGAATGAAGGCTTGATACGGCGGAGTCAATTCAGCCACCTGAAACCGGCGGCCCAGAGGCCCGGGGGCTTCATCACCACACCACGAAGGAGTATCGTTGTGTCATCAAGCAGCGAACTTTCCGACCCGA
Source organism: Pseudomonadota bacterium (assembly GCA_030917225.1). Lineage (GTDB taxonomy): Bacteria > Pseudomonadota > Gammaproteobacteria > Burkholderiales > Rhodocyclaceae > Proximibacter. The sequence continues at coordinate 1,985 of JAUPVD010000049.1, read as the reverse complement.
ATCGAACCTGAATTTCCGACCTGCATCACGAGGCACACCATGAGCCACAAACACCGCAATGTCCTGCAAGCCATCTACCATGAACCGGTGAGCGCCAATATCCAGTGGCGCGAAGTCGAATCGCTGCTACACCACCTCGGCGCCGAGATCGAACCCAGCCACGGCGCGCGCTTCCGCATCGTGCTCAACCGGCGCGAATTCTTCGTCCACCACCCGCACCACAGTAACGAGTTTTCCAAACCGGAGGTCAAGCACCTGCGCGAGTGCCTGGCGAGCGCGGGGGTGACGCTGTCGAGCTACGACGAACAGAAGCCGTAGCAATCCATCATCGACAGGGCTGATGCAACCAACCGTTACTTGTGATGTCTATTCGATCGGCAACGTTTTTGCCACGGGCCAGAAAGACGCCCGGTCCACCCCACCAAGGAGATTGAACATGTCATTGCACAAACTGATCCTTGTCGCCGGGCTGCTAGCCAGCACCTCGGCCTTCGCCTTTCATTGCCCGATGGACATGAAGAAGATCGATGATGCCCTCGCCAAGAACCCGGCGCTTTCCGCCGAGCAGATGGGCGAAGTGAAGAAGCTGCGTGCGGAAGGCGAAACCCTGCACAAGGCAGGCAAGCATCAGGAGTCGGTCGACACGCTGGCGAAAGCGATGAAGATTCTGGGCGTCTAGCGGGCGAGTGTCAGGCCCGCAGCGATAAGCCCAGTTCCGCCCGCCTGACCAGCCACAGGCTCGGTCGATAGCGCATGTCGCCGGTGCGCGCCTGCAACGTATGCAGGATGGGCAGCACGCGGGCGGGTGACAGCGCATCGCCCCAGGCCAGCGGCCCTTTCGGGTAACCGAGACCAAGCTCGACGGCGCGATCCAGATCGGCCGGGCTGCAGACGCCTTGCTGGACGATCTCGCAGCCTATGTTGACGATGCTTGCCAGCACGCGCTGGGCAACGAAGCCGGCGCTGTCGGCGATCAATGCGGCCGGCACGCCATCGCTGGCAAAAAGTGCCTGCGCCTGTGCGGCAATCTCAGCATCGCTTGCCGGCGAGCGCATCAGCGTGCGACGGCGGTCGAGCGGCAACAGCGTGTCGATGCCGAGCGTCCGGCGCGCGTCCAGGCCTTCGGCGACGATACATTCGCTGACATCCGTACCGAGTGGCGTCACGAGTATCAGCGCCTTGTCGCTCGGCGCAGCCCCGGTCTCGACGCTGGCGCCGAGTTTCTGCAGCAGCGATCGAACCTCGGCAGCAGCCTCGGCCTGCGCATTGCTGACCCACACCGGGCCCACCCATGGCGGCGCCGTCGATACCGGTGCTTCCGGATTCGGCGCGCCGTCATAGCGATAGAAGCCACGCCCGCTCTTGCGGCCGAGCAAGCCGGCAGCGAGGCGCTGCGCAGCAATCGGCGACGGGCGATAGCGCGGGTCCTGGTAATACTGGTGGTAGATCGACTCCATCACCGGGTGCGACACATCCAGGCCAGTGAGATCGAGCAGTTCGAACGGGCCAAGGCGGAAGCCAGCGGCCTCGCGCAGAATGGCGTCAATGGTCGGCACATCGGCGACGCCTTCGCGCAGGATGGCCAGGGCCTCGGTCACATAGCCGCGACCGGCATGATTGACGATGAAGCCCGGCGTGTCCTGCGCCCGTACTGGCGTGTGGCCCCACTCGGTGGCGAGTTCGGTCAGCAGGTCAAGTGCCGGCACCTCGGTCAGCGCGCCGGCCACCACCTCGACCACCTTCATCAGCGGTACCGGGTTGAAGAAGTGGAAGCCGGCGACGCGTTCCGGAAATTTCGTGCCGGCAGCGATGGCCGTCACCGACAGTGAGGATGTGTTGGTGGCCAGCACGCAGTCGGCGCTAACGATGTCGTCGAGTTCCTTGAACAGGGCGCGCTTGGCATCGAGCTGTTCGACAATGGCCTCGACCACCACGTTGGCGTAGGTCAGGTCGCGGGTGCTGGCAACGACCTCCAGGCGCTCGGT